>CACAHI010000005.1 GCA_902532225.1 uncultured Pelagibacteraceae bacterium | reverse complement strand
ACAAAGCAATTTGGTGGTCTTATTATCTTAACACTCATTATAATTTTATCTTTTGGTATTTTAAATATTTATTGGGGAGGAGGAGATGAATTAATTAAAAAAATGAAATTAGAAGAAGAAAGAATCGCAGAAGAAAAAAAACTTAATGTACTTATATCTCAACTTCCATCAGGTATTCTAGTAACATTTGATGGAACAGATAATTTTAGATTGACTGATGAACTTTACGAAGCAGTTTGCAATGCAACAAAACTTCTTCCCCAACGTGCTATCATGGCTGCTCATTTTTTAAATTATGAAGCTTACGAACTATATACTATCAATGGTAATAAAATTGATGAAACTTATGTTAAATGGGATAAAGAGAAAAACAAATGTTTTGCTGGTTACACTGTAAGTGGAGCTAATGTCGGAGTAAATAAAACAACAAATGTTAGTGGAGAGGTTTTAAGTTTTTTAAGTACCGGTATTGATACCAGAGTATATTTTATTAAAAATTTCTAAGGAGGAAAAAGAATAAATTATATAGATTTTATTTTATCCTAATTTCGTATAACTTGATTATAAATTTATGTCTAACCCAGTAATTAAATGTGAGTCTGTTTATAAAATTTTTGGAGAAAATGCCAAAAAAATGCTTCAAGATTCAAACGGTAATGTAGACGCAAAAACTTTTCAAGAAAATGGATGCATAGTAGGCGTTAACAATGCTTCATTTGAAGTTTCAAAAGGAGAAATGTTAGTTGTAATGGGTTTGTCGGGCTCAGGTAAATCAACTTTATTAAGATGTATTTCAAGATTAACAGATGCTACAGATGGAAAGATTTTTATAGAAGGCCAAGATTTACTCTCATTAAAAAATAAAGAACTAATAGAACTTAGAAGAAATAAAATGGGGATGGTTTTTCAGAGTTTTGCTCTACTTCCTCATAAAACAGTTGTAGAAAATATTGCTTTTCCACTTCAAATAAAGGGAATTAAAACTGAAGACAGTATTAGCAAAGCAATGGATATGGTTAAACTTGTTGGACTTGATGGAAGAGAAAATTATTTTCCAAGAGAACTTTCTGGAGGGCAACAACAAAGAGTAGGTATTGCCAGATCTTTAGCGGTAGAACCAGATATTTGGTTTTTGGATGAACCTTTTTCTGCATTAGACCCACTTATACGAAAAGAAATGCAAGATGAGTTTTTAAGACTTCAAGATAAATTACAAAAAACAATTATGTTTATTACACATGATTTTGACGAGGCTCTAAAACTTGCTGATCGTATTGCTATTATGAAAGATGGAATAATTGAACAGCTAGACACACCTGCAAATATTGTTTTAAATCCAGCAACTGAATATGTAAGGAAATTTACTGAAGAAGTACCTAGAGAAAAAGTTTTGTTAATAGAAGATGTAATGGATCCATCCACCACTGATAATTTGGGAGATTTGAAAGTTTTAAAAGATGAAATTATTGAAAATGTTGCTGAAAAAATTTTAACTCAAGAAAAATCAGTAGCAGTTTTAGATAATAAAAATAAAATTGTAGGCTCTATTAATCCGACAAAAATAATTAATACAGTTTTTGGAGGAAGAAAAAATAATAATTAAATTATGGAATTTATAAAAAAATATCCAAAGTTATTTCAATGGTTATTTTTATTGATTGTATTTTTTGGTTTATGTTTTGCAATTGATGTTCCTGAAACATATAAATTTATAAGAGGCCAAGCAGAATTTGTTAAAGATCCCAACCAAAGCTTCTACATTTTTCTTGGCAAAGAAGTAAGATATTATGCTTTTGACGTCTTTTGGAGACTACCCCCATTACTTGGATGGTTACCTATTTGGATAAACGATTCATTATTCTTCTTAATGAATGAATGGATGCCAATTGAGTTTTGGAACGAAGATACTCAAGAATTCAGAACTCGACCTTTAGTTTTACAAATAAGTAGAAATTTAACTGCTTTTATGACTTTTCTAATAGAGCTGATTAGAGAGATTTTATTAGGTGGACTTGAAACTATTGTTGTATTTACCAGTTGGGATTGGATAGACAAAAACCCTTGGGCGGAGCTACCAGGTCTGCCATGGACTATCGTTGCTGCGGGTTCAGCAATACTTGCTTATAAGTTAAGTGGTAAAGGCCTAGCTTTGTTTGCCGGTTTAGTTATGGTTTACATTTCTATATTTGGTCAATGGAAACCTTCTATGCAAACTCTTTCATTTATATTAGTTGCAGCACCACTATCATTTATTTTTGGCTTAGGCTTAGGTATAGCGGCATTTAAAAGTAAACGTGTTGAGAAAGCTTTATATCCAATACTTTTAGTTATGCAAACAATGCCACAATACGCGGTATTGGTTCCTGCACTTGTTCTTTTTGGAGTTGGCGATCAAGCAGCAGTAATTGTAACTATGGTTGTTGCTGTTCCACCAATGATACTATTAACTATATTAGGTTTAAGAGCAATACCACCAGAAGTTATTGAAGCTGGTAAAATGAGTGGATGCAATAATTGGCAACTAATGTTTAAAGTATTAATTCCAACCGCGAGAAGAGATATCTTAATTGGAGTAAACCAGGTTATCATGGTGTGTTTTTCTATGGCTGTTATCTCTGCATTTATAGGTGCCAAAGGTTTAGGATTTAATTTATTACTAGCCTTAAACCAACTCAATATCGGTTTGGCCTTAGAAGCTGGATTGTGTATTAGTTTAATTGCAATTCTTTTAGATAAAATGTCATTGGCATGGGCAAATAAACAAACAGATTATTTTGGTAATCTGACATTCTTTCAAAGAAATAAAAATATTTTATTTTTTGCTGCTACAGTAATTATAGGAATTATACTTGCTTATGCTGGAACTTTTTTGTTCAAAGGTAGTTACAATTATTTGTTTGAAGTTCCACATAACAAAGGAATATCAACAGCAGATTTTTGGAATAAAGGTGTTGATTGGATTTTTGATACATTCTTTGTGTACATAAAAGCATTTAATACATGGTTGATTCAAGACGTGCTTCAGCCAATGAGAGCTTTATATTTAAGAATGCCTGTAGTTGCCACATTAGTTTTAGTTGTTGGAGCTGGATATTTAATTGGTGGTATTCGTTCAGCTCTAGTTGTTTGTGGATTAACACTATTTATAGCTTTAAGTCCATGGTGGGATAGAGCATTAGTGACAGCATACATGGCAACTTTTGGAGTCATTGTATCTTGTATAATTGGATTTACAGTTGGAACTTTATGCTTTCAAAACAAACACTCTGCGAGCTTTATGTTGGGGGTTTGTGATATATTTCAAACTTTTCCTTCTTTCGTCTACTTAATTCCAGTGATGATGCTTTTTGGTATAACCGATACATCAGTTTTAATTGCCGTTATAGTTTATGCCACAATACCAGCAACAAGATATACAATTGAAGGTCTTAGAAGTGTTCCAGTTGGTTTGCATGATGCTGCTACAATGTCAGGTGTAAATAAATTTCAAAGATTGACCAAAATAGAATTTCCTTTGGCTTTTCCTCATATGATGCTTGGTTTAAATCAAACAATTGTATTTGCATTGTTTATGGTAATCATCGGAGCATTTATTGGAACAGAAGATTTAGGACAATATATACTAAAAGCATTATCTGATAAAAAAGGAGCTGGTATAGGATTTACTCTTGGGATTTGTGTTGCTTTCATAGGTCTAATATTTGATAATTTGATTAGAACCTGGGTTGAAAAAAGAAAAAAACACCTTGGCATAAATTAAAATTGTGAAAAAATTTCTTGTTGCTATTGACCAAGGCACAACATCTAGTAGAGCTATCTTGTTTAGTTTATCAGGCAAACCTATTTTTACTTCTCAAAAGGAATTTAAACAATATTTTCCAAAAAATGGATGGGTAGAACACAATCCAAATGAAATTTGGAGTACAGTAAAAAAAGTTTTGTTAGATGTACTTACAAAAAGTAAAAAATTGAAAGGTGAAATTATTTCAATAGGAATTACAAATCAAAGAGAAACCACTATTCTATGGGATAAAAAAACAGGAAAACATATTTATAATGCAATTGTTTGGCAGGATAGAAGAACCGAAGAATATTGTAAGAAAATAAAAAATAAAGAAAATTTAATAAGAAAAAAAACAGGTTTATTTATTGATCCATATTTTTCTGCCACTAAAATAAAGTGGATATTAAAAAATGTTCCAAAGGCAAATAATCTTTTAAAGAAAAAACGATTATTATTTGGAACTATTGATAGTTTTTTAACATGGAAACTTACAGGGGGTAAGGTTCATGCAACAGATGCAACAAATGCTTCAAGAACGATGCTTTTTAATATTAATAAAAATAATTGGGATAATGAAATTTTAAAAATTTTTAAAATAAATAAAAATATTTTACCAATAGTAAAAAACTCAGCAGATGATTTTGGCTATACTAGTAAAAAAGTTATAGGTGAAAAAATATCAATTTCTGCTGTCCTAGGGGACCAACAAGCAGCAGCATTTGGTCAAGCCTGTTTTGAAAAAGGATCCGTAAAAAGCACTTATGGTACAGGAGCTTTTATAATTATGAATACTGGTAATAAAAAATTGATTTCAAAAAATAAATTACTCACAACTATTTGTTATAGATTAAATAATAAGAATACTTTTGCACTTGAGGGATCTATTTTTGTAGCTGGTGCTGGGGTTCAGTGGTTAAGAGATAAAATAGGGTTAATAAATAATGCTAATGAAACAGAAAAAATTGTAAAATCAAAAGAAAATAATGATGGCGTCTATATCGTGCCTGCTTTCACAGGTTTAGGGGCACCATATTGGAGCTCAAGTTCTCGTGGATTAATTACTGGTTTAACAAGAAATAGTGATTGGAAAGATCTGGTGCGCGCAATCATAGAGTCTGTTGCTTACCAAAGCTATGATTTATTTAAGGCTATGAAAAAAGATGGGATAAAACCTAAGATTGTTAAAGTAGATGGAGGAATGGTTACTAACAATTGGTTTTCTCAATTTTTATCTAATATAATTGATACAAAAGTTATAAGACCAAAGGTTAAAGAAACCACAGCTTTAGGAGTAGCTTTTATGGCAGGTTTAAAAATAGGAGTTTATAAGTCTCTTTCAGATATTTCAAATTATTGGAAAATAGATAAAAAATTTACTCCAAAAATAAGCAAATCAAACCGTACTAAGCTGTTGAAAGGTTGGCAACAAGCAATTAGAAAAACCTTAGTTTAATGAAAAAAATATTAGTCATTGGTGGTGGGGCAATGGGTTCAGCATTTACAATTCCTTGCTTAGAAAATAAAAATAAAGTTATTATTACAGAACCTTATAGCAAAGCTTTTATTAAAGACTTATCTTCAAAAAATAAATTTCACTCAAGTTTAAAGATAACTCTTCCAAAAAGTTTAAAATTTAGAAAATTCTCCCAGAATTTATTAAGAGAAAAATTTGATTTGATTGTAATAGCTTTAAGTCTCTCGGGTATTGATTTTATTAGCAAAGAACTAAAAAAATCAAAATTCAAAAATCCAATATTGGTACTTACTAAAGGATTAAAATACGAAAAAAAAAATAATAAAATTTTAACAATTTCGGAACAATTAAAAAAGAATTATAATGGAATGAATATTTCAGTTTTAAAAGGTCCTTGCTTAGCCAAGGAACTAGCTAGAAAAAGTCACACTAGTGTAATTGTAGCTAATAAAAATATTAAAATAGCTAAACAGATAGGTAAGATGATTTCTACAAAATATTACGCTATAGAATTTTCTAATGATATTATTGGTGTAGAAGTATGTTCTGCGATAAAAAATATATATGCAATGATAATTGGAGCAGGTCAAAGTTTAAATACATCATCAAGTTTATTTCAAAAATCAATAATTGAAATGAAATATTTAACTAAGTATTTTAAAGGAAAAGAAGCAACAACTCTGGGACTTGCAGGAGTGGGCGATTTATATGTTAGTGCAGCAGGTGGAAGAAATAGCAAAATGGGGAGTTATTTAGGAAAAGGATTTACATTTAAAAAAGCAAAAAAAAAATTTATGCCCAAAGATACAGTTGAAGGAGAGCAACTTGCTAGAGAGATAGCGCCATATATATTGAAAAAAATAAATAAGAAAAAAATTCCTTTAATGACTAATTTATTGAAAACTATCCTAAAAAATAAAAAATTAAATATAAGATTATAAATAAAATTTAGTTTTTTTATCTATCTAAAAAAGCTTTTGAAGAATCATCCATTGCAGATGCCCATGGCGTATGATGAACTGGTGCAACAGATCCAGTCACTGGTGATGAAAAAGATTTATTCCTATAGGTCATAATATCTTCTACTTTGTGGTGTTCCCATTCTTTAAAATGCTTTCTAATTAACTCAAAATCTATTTTTGGATAATCAGAAATCCCATGAAGTTCTTTTGTATATTCAGTTTGAAAATCTATCATTTGTTCTGGATTTTCTAATTTTTCTTCTAGAGCAACCCATTTATTTATATCTTTTTCTATTTCTGAGCTATTTGGAATTTTAGCTTTTCCCATTATCACATCTCTTGCATACCACGCCTGACAATCAAACATATTAAAAGTATGAAATTGATCTTGCATACCTAAATAAAGTAATTTGTGATTATCTTGCCATACGACACCTTTATATAATTTTGGTGGATATAATCTGTTTCTAGTTTTTAGCTTAAGATCCTCAGTTAAAAATGGGAAATGATGAAGATAACCAGAACACAAAATTATTGCATCAGCTTCTTGTTCATGCCCATCTTTAAAGATTGCTTTATTTCCAACCAGTTTATCTAAATAGTGCACTTCTTTTACTCCCTTAGGCCATTTAAATCCCATTGGGTTATTTCTATAACCTATAGTTACACTTTTGGCTCCATACTTGTGGCATTGAAGAGCAACATCTTCTGCTGAATAACTGCTTCCTAAAACAATAACATTTTTTCCTCTAAACTCCTCTGCATCTCTAAAATCATGTGAATGCATAATTCTACCTGGAAAAGATTTCATCCCAGGATATTCTGGAATGAATGGAACTGAAAAATGACCAGTTGATACAACTACATAATTAAAAATATCTTTTGAAAATTTATCATTTTTTTTTTCATGAGAAGTAATCTCAAAATTATTTCCATTAAAAACAACTTTAGAAACACTTGTGCTAAATCTTATTTTATTTTTTAGGTTACCTTTTTTTACTCTGGCAGTTATATAATCATATAAAACTTCCCTTGGTGGAAATGATGGAATAGGCTTTCCAAAATGTTCATCAAATGAATAGTCTGCAAATTCTAAACACTCCTTAGGACCATTTGACCATAGATACCTATACATGCTATTAGGAATAGGATCGCCATATTGATCGGATCCAGTTCTCCAACTGTAATTCCATAATCCTCCCCAATCTTCCTGCTTTTCAAAGCAAACTATTTCAGGTATTTTTTCACCTTTTTTTTCAGCCTGTTCAAAAGCCCTTAGCATTGAAAGACCACAAGGTCCTGTTCCAATAATAGCTACTTTTGTCATTGAATTTCTCCCATAAAAAATAAATTTATAAATGTATTTTACTAACAAAAAAGTAAAAATTGCAATAATATTTTATTATGAAAACTAATTGGAATTACCCCACTTCTATGTGGGTAGGAGAAAATAGAATTAAAGATTTACCGGAAGCTTGCAAAAATTTAAACATCTCAAGTCCATTATTTGTAACAGATAAAGATCTTATTAATCTCGACATGACCAAGAACATTATTTTTGAAGTTAGAAAAAAATTTAGTACTTTATTTATTTTTTCAAATTTTTCAGGAAACCCAATTGGAGAAAATGTAGAAGAAGGAGTTTTTGAATTTAAAAAAAATAAATGTGATGGTGTTATAGCTTTTGGAGGAGGGAGCGGACTAGATGTTGGTAAAGCAATTGCATTTATGTCAGGACAAACTAGACCTATATGGGATTTTGAAGATGTAGGAGATTACTGGAAAAGAGCAAATGAGAAAAATATTGCTCCTATAATTGCTATTCCTACTACAGCTGGAACTGGATCTGAGACTGGACGTGCTTCAGCAATTATTAATAAAGAAAGTAGAGTAAAAAAGATTATTTTTCATCCAAAACTTTTACCTTCTATTGTTATTTTAGATCCAGTTTTAACAGTTGATTTATCTTCAAGATTAACAGCGGCCACTGGAATGGATGCACTAGCTCACAACTTAGAAGCATTTTGTGCACCAGGCTTTCATCCAATGGCAGATGGAATTGCATTAGAAGGAATGAGGTTAATAAAAAAATCACTTTTAATAGCTGTAAAAAATGGAAATGATTTGAATGCAAGATTAGATTTGTTGGTTGCAGCCAGTATGGGCTCTACTGCTTTTCAAAAAGGTTTGGGAGCAATTCATTCTTTAAGTCATCCAGTAAATGCACAATTTGATATCCATCATGGTTTATCAAACGCAATATTTATGCCGTATGTACTTACTTTTAACAAAAGTTTATTGGAAAATAGGATTACATCTATATGTGACTATCTTAATATAGATAAAAATTTTGAAAGTTTTTTAAATTGGATATTAGACTTAAGAAAAAAACTAAATATTCCTCATAAGCTGTCAGATGTTATGGATACTAAAAAAGTCAATTTAAATAAGCTTTCAAAAATGGCATTTGAAGATCCTTCTACACAAACAAATCCAAAAAAAATGACTATTGACGATATGAAAATTTTGTATGAACATAGTATTTCAGGAAAATTATTTAAATGAAAAATTTAAACTTATTAATTGTCGAAGGAAATCTTCAAAAAGAAAATGAAAATTTCAAAAAATCAGGAATTGAAACTCACACAGAAAGTTTAAAAGATTCGCTTGCGTATTATCGAAAAGATTTAAATATAGATGTTTTTAATCCATGTTCAGAAGAAAGTTTCAACAAAGTAATTTCAAAAATTAAAAAGTATGATGGACTAATATGGGGAGGTAGCAGTTTAAATATTTATAATGATTGTATTGAAATACGTAGACAGATCGCATTTATGAAAGAGTGTTTTAAAAATATAAAAAAAATTTTAGGGATATGTTGGGGTATGCAGGTTGCAGTAACTGCCGCTGGCGGCCAAGTTAAAAAATCATCAAACGGAGCACATATTGGTATAGCAAATGATATTGAAATTAATGAAAAAGGTTTAAAACATCCTCTATATTTATTAAAAAATAAAAAGTTTAATTCTCCAGCTTTTAACTTTGATGAGGTAATAAAATTACCGAATGATTCAATTCATTTAGCATCTAATAAAGTAAATAAAATTCAAAGTATACAATTTAAAAGTGGAAATAGTGATATTTGGGGACTTCAATATCATCCAGAAATTAGTTACGACAAAATGATAAGTTTAATAAAATTTAGAAAAGAAAGATTAATAAACGTAAGAAAATGTTTTGAAAATGAAGAGGAAGTAAAAAATCATATAGATATTATTCAAAAGGAAAATGAAATATCTAATAGAGAGTCTAGAATGTTAGAAATAAAAAATTGGCTAGGTAGCTTGAATTAGATCCATTGAATTTTACTATATAGTTTTGTTTTTTTATTTCCAGAAATTATTTTTCCAATTACATAAGGTTTGTACTCTTTCTTAAAAATATTTATAACTTTATTTAAATTCTGAGGTTTTATAATTATACAAAAACCAACTCCACAATTAAAAGTTTTGATCATTTCTTTTTCAGATATGCTTTTTCTTAACCATTTGAATATTTTTTGAGTTTTTATTTTTTTTAAATCGATTTCGGCAGTTAAATTATTGGGTATAACTCTCTTTATATTTTCTTCAATGCCACCGCCTGTTATATTAGCACAGGAATTTATTAAATTTTTACTTGCAAGCTTTAGAATTTCTTGAACATATATTTTTGTAGGTTTTAGCAATTCTTTTTTTAAAAATTTGTTTCTTTTTAAATTTACTTTTTTTGACTCCAGTAAAAATCTAATTAATGAATAACCATTTGAATGAAGTCCATTAGAGGGGATTGCTAAAATCAAATTATTCTTTTTTACATTTTCTTTTTTTAAAATTTTTTCTCTCTCTACAACACCAACAGCGAAACCTGCAATATCAAATTTATTTAATTCATAAGTACCAGGCATTTCGGCAGTTTCTCCTCCAACGAGCTCACAACCAGAAATTTTACAACCTTTAACAATTCCACTAACAATATGTTTTAATTTTTTTAGATTTATTTTATTTATAGAAATATAATCTAAGAATGCCAAAGGTTTTGCACCTTGAACAATTAGATCATTTACGCACATTGCAACTAAATCAACGCCAATTGTGTCAAACTTTTTTAATTTATTTGCTATTTCGATTTTGGTTCCAACACCGTCCGTACTTGTTACAATTACAGGTTTTTTAAATTTATTTGGAATTTCTGTAATCGATGCAAAAGCGCCAATATTTGATGATCTTTGTCTATTAAGCTTTGGTCTTATTTTTGATATAAATTTAACAAATTTATCAGCTTCATTAATGTTAACCCCACTTTTTTTATATGTTAATTTACCCATGTATATAAGATACCAATTATGCTGTTATTCAATTTAAAAAATATAAAAAAAAAAATTTTTTTAATTTTTGTATTTTTACTTATAAACCTTTTATCAATCAAATCTGCTAATGCAATATCATTTGTTGTAAATAATCTTTTAATTGAAAAACAATACGACAAAAAATTTACTAGAGATAAAGTTTACAATTTAGCTTTTAAAAAAGCTTTTAAGGAAATAATGCTAAAAATTGTAAGCACTAGTAATCAAAATAAAATATCGGATACCAAAATAAACACAATCAAAAGTTTAATTGACAGTTTTAATATTTATGATGAAAAATTTATTGAAAATAAATATACAGCAAAGGTAGACGTTACATTTAACAAAAAAAATACACTTATGTATTTAGAAAGAAAAAATATTTTTCCTTCAATTCCAAAAAAAGTAGATATATTTTTTTTACCAATAATAGTCGACTCAGAAAAAAGCGATCTTCTTTTATTTGGAAAAAATTCACTTTATTCAAAATGGGATAGTTCAAAAAAATCTTACCATCTAATACAATATATTATGCCACAGGAGGATATTGACTATATTAAAGTGCTTAAGAAAGAATTAGATAATCTCGAAAGCTTTAATTTTGAAAATTTTGCTAAACAATATGAACTAAAAAATTTTATTATTTCAATAGTTTATATTGATCAAATAGAAACAAGGATTCTTTCGAAAATTAAAATTAACGATAATATGAAAATTTTAAATAAAAAAATAAAAAAAATAGATTTTAGAGATAAAGACAATTTATCAAAATTAATTTTAAATTTAAAAAATGATTATGAAGATCATTGGAAAATATTAAATCAAATTAATACTGCAATAAAGCTTCCAATAACTTTAAGTGTAAATTCTAATGATATGAATAAAGTTTTTGATATTGAAAAAAAACTTCAAGATATTGATTTAATTTCAGATGTATATATTCAATCTTTCGATAATGAGACAATTATATTTAAAATTATTTTTAATGGTTCACCAAATCAATTTATAACTTCTGCAAGAGAAAAAAATATGAATTTTGAAAAAGATGAGAACATATGGAGAGTGAAATAAAAAATTTAAATCAACAGCTTTTAAATTTTGATTTAGAACCTAACTATGCTCATGACGATTTTTTTGTAAGCAAAAGTAATTATTTTGCCTATAATCTAATTCTTAATTGGCCAAGGTGGGAGAAAAATATTATTAATTTAAATGGAGATAAATTTTGTGGCAAAACACATTTAACAAAAATATTTATAAAAAAATTTAAGGCTTTTAAGATTGATGCAAAAAATTTGTCAGATGATAAAATTAAAGAATTTAAAATACATCAAAATTTTGTTTTAGAAAATTTTGACCAAAATTCAGTTAATGAAAAATTAATCTATAGTTTAATTAATATAGTTGAACAAGATAACAAGTATTTGATAATAAATTCGAGAAAAGCATTAAACAAATATTCATTTAAACTTAATGATTTAAATTCAAGATTAAAAAATTGTCTTAATGCAAAAATTGAGCTACCAGATGATAGTTTAATGTTTGCTATAATTTTAAAGAATTTTTCAGATCGTCAAATATTTACTGATAAAAAAATTATAAATTATGTTATAAAAAATATTGATAGATCATATAGTAAAATTTGTGAATTTATATATAAAGTAGATCAAGTTAGTTTACAAAAGCAAAAACCAGTGACTATCAAAACTATTAAAGAGGCATTGAAGATTTAAATTGAACAAATATCGTACACATAACTGTGGTGAACTAAATTTAAAAAATAATGATGAAGAAGTATTATTATCGGGTTGGATAAATAAAAAAAGAGATCATGGTAATCTAATTTTTATAGATTTAAGAGATAATTATGGATTAACCCAATGCGTTATTGATAAAAAAAATAAACAATTTAATGAGTTAGAAAAAACTCAATTAGAAACAGTAATAAGAATTTCAGGAAAAGTTGTAAAAAGAAACTCTGAGACAGTCAATAAAGATATAGAAACAGGCGAGATAGAGGTAACAATTTTTTCGTTTGATGTTCTTGGCACATGTAAGGAACTTCCAATACCAGTTTTTACTGATCAAGAATATTCAGAGGAAATTAGATTAAAGTATAGATTTTTAGATCTAAGAAGAAAAAAGGTACACGAAAATATTAATCTTAGATCTAAGGTTATTTCATTTATAAGAAATGAAATGGAAAAAATGGGGTTTAATGAATTTCAAACACCAATCCTAACATCATCCAGCCCAGAAGGTGCTAGAGATTTTTTAGTTCCAAGCAGATTGAATCCAGGAAAATTTTATGCATTACCACAAGCTCCTCAGCAATTTAAACAATTAATTATGGTTTCAGGGTTTGATAGATATTTTCAGATAGCCCCCTGCTTTAGAGATGAGGATGCTAGATCTGATAGAAGCCCAGGTGAATTTTATCAACTTGATTTAGAAATGTCTTTTGTAGAACAAGAAGATGTGTTTGAAGTAATAGAGAAACTTTTTAGCAAACTTTTTAAAAAATTTTCTAAATTTAAAATTCTAAATGAAAAATTTCCAAAAATAACATTTGTGGATGCAATGTTGAAATATGGAACAGATAAACCTGATCTTAGAAATCCATTGCTAATTTATGAAGTTTCTGAAGTTTTTAAAAGAGAAGATGTTAAATTCGACATTTTCAAAAATTTGGTTAATAAAGGAAATGTAGTTAGAGCAATTATAGCACCACAAACATCTGAAAAACCAAGAAGCTTTTTTGACAATATTGATAAATGGTCCAAAGACCAAGGAGCATCAGGCTTAGCTTATTTTACGCTTGAACAAAAAAGTGATTTGTCTGCCAAAGGTCCAATCGGAAAATTTTTTAGCAGCGATTCTTTGAAAGAAATAATTAAAATAACTGGTGCTAAAGTAAAAGATACAATTTTTTTCTCTTGTGGAAAAAAAAAGGAAGTAGAAAATATTTTATCTTTAGCAAGAAATAAAATTGCAGAAGAGTTAAAATTAATTAACCATAATCAATTTTCTTTTTGTTGGATTATTGATTATCCAATGTATGAGATTAATGAAGAGACTAAAAAAATTCAATTTAGCCATAATCCTTTTTCTATGCCGCAAGGGCCAATAGAAAAATTAGATTTCAAAAATCCACTTAATATTAAAGCTTATCAATATGATATTGTTTGTAATGGTATTGAACTTTCATCTGGTGCTATAAGAAATCATGTGCCAGATTTAATGTATAAACTTTTTAATTTAGCTGGCTATGATAAAAATGCTGTAGATGAAAAATTTAGTGGCATGATTAATGCTTTAAGTTATGGCGCACCACCTCATGGAGGAATAGCCCCAGGTATTGATAGAATTGTAATGTTATTGGCAAACGAAGAAAATATAAGAGAAATTACAATGTTTCCAATGAATCAAAATGCGCAAGATTTGATGATGAAAGCTCCATCTAGTGTTTCCGAAAAACAACTTAAAGAGTTGGGCTTGTTAATAAAAAAGAAAAATTAAAATTATTTTTTTCCTTTGAGATTTATTCTTATATCTGAGAGATCAATTAATTTTTCTTTGTAATTATTCCTAACAAAACCTTTGCTAGTAATATCTTTAACTAATTTTAAAAATTGATTTTGATTTTCAAAATCATCACTACCTTTTTTATCATTTGTGCTTATAGAGGGAGTATGTGCTAAATCTTCTCTGTTCAGGTATGATATTGCTAGCTCTCTGAATATGTAGTCTAAAATTGATGTTGCGCTTAAAATTCTATCATTTCCCAAAACCTTTCCAGAAGGTTCAAATTTTGTATCCACATATGCATTAACAAATTCATCCAGTGGAACTCCGTATTGAAGACCTAATGATATAGCTATTGCAAAATTGTTCATTAGTGCTTTGACCAATTCTCCTTCTTTGCTTGTGTCAATAAATATTTCACCAATTTTTCCGTCTTCATATTCTCCAGTATGTAAATATACTTTATGATCACCAATGCTTGCCTTTTGAATGTATCCTTTTCTTCTATCAGGCATGCTAAATCTTTTATTTGTATTTTCTATATTATTTTTTTCACTTGAAACTTTATTTTCAACAGCGCTACTTATTTTGTTATTTTTTATTTGTGAATTGTTTATTTCACTAGTTTTATTACTAGTATCTATATTTATTTTTTTATTAAGATTTTTTGTATTTCTTTTATCTAACTTAATATCTAAAATTTCAAATTTTCCATCATCTCTTTTTTCTAAATTTTCAATTTCATTATCATCAATTTTATCTAAATAATGACTAACTTTGATGCTGCAATTGTAAAATGTTTCAATTAAATATTTTGCCATTTTTTTTAAATTTTGAGTAAATGAATTTTTAGTGTATATACAAAATAATAATTTAGTCTAATTTTATTTTTACAATTTTAAATTGAAATAAAATAAAAATTATATGTTGACAATGTTTAAACAAATCTTCATTTGGTGGAATCGGCAAACTATTGGTACAAGATTATTCACTATTTTTTTTGGAAAATATGTTGGAAATGACGATAAAGGAAATAAATATTATCAAAGCAAATCGGGTAAGAGATGGGTAATTTATAACGGTGAAATAGAATCAACTAAGATTAGCAGCGAATGGTATTCTTGGATACATTTTATGCCAAATAAGATAGAAAAAACGAGAGATACAAAAATCTTTAAATGGCAAAAACCTTTTCTTTCAAACCAAACAGGAACGGAAAACGCATATCACCCAAAAAAAAATGAAAATTCTAGAAAAAAGAAATATAAAAGTTGGAAAACATAATATCTTTAATTTTTTTTTGATAATATTAATTATATTTATATCCTTTTCTAAAAATAATGATGCTAAATCAGTTGAATTGAAAATACTTGATAAAGTTAGCTCAAAATCATCACAATTAAAAATTGAAATTAACAATGAAGTAAAATTTAAAAATTTGAAAATTAAAGTATTAAAATGTGAAAATTCTAAATTTGATGACAATCCTGAGGTGACCGCATATTTACAGGTCATAGACACAGACTCAAAAAATAATGATAAAGTATTTGTCTTTAATGGATGGACTTTTGCTTCAAGTCCTTCTTTAAAACCATTTGATCATCCGGTATATGATATTTGGCTAATTAGTTGCTAAATAATCAAATTATTTTTTCTTTATCTAACCAAGATACATTAAAATCAGAGTTTAAAAATTTTTTGTGATTTAATAACGTCTTATGTAAATCAATAGTAGTAGTGATGCCTTCAAGTACAAATTCATCTAATGATCTCAGCATTCTTTGTATAGCTTCAGTTCTATTTCGTCCATGACAAATAAGTTTACAAACCATGCTATCATAATATGGTGTTATTTTATAACCTTGATATATGCAACCATCTACACGAGTTCGAAAACCTGATGGTTGATGACACATAGTTATAGTACCTGGCGAAGGTTGAAAATTTTTACTTGCATCTTCTGCATTAATTCTACATTCAATTGCATGACCTCTAGGAATAATATCTGATTGTTTAAGTGCGGTATTACCTGTGAATGCAATCCATATTTGTTCTTTTATAATATCAATACCAGTTACCATTTCTGTAACTGGGTGCTCAACCTGAACCCTTGTATTCATTTCTAAAAAATAAAATTTTCCATCTTCGTATATAAACTCAACTGTACCAGCTCCTTCATATCCTATTTGATTAACCATTTTTACTGTTCTCTCAAATAAATCTTTTCTAATTTCATCATTTAAAATTGGACTCGGTGTTTCTTCAATTAATTTTTGATGTCTTCTTTGTACCGAACAATCTCTCTCATGCAAATGGACAGTACCATTTTTACCAGATAAAACTTGAACTTCTATATGTCGAGGATTTTGAAAAAATTTTTCAATGTATACCTCATCATTTCCAAAAAATTTCTTTGCTTCAGATTTTGCTGTTAAGAATAATTCTTCAAAATTTTTTTCATCAAAAGCTATTTTCATACCTTTTCCACCACCACCTCCAGCAGCTTTTATTAAAACAGGAAATCCAATTTTTTTACAAATTTCTTTTGCTTTTTCGATATTTGCAACACCTTCATCAGAACCTTCAATAACAGGTAAACCATGTTCCTTAGCAATTTTTTTTGCCTGAATTTTGTCTCCCATCATCTTAATCAGTTTTGATGATGGACCAATAAATTTGATGTTATTTTCTTCCAAAATTTTAGCAAAGCCAGAATTTTCAGACAAAAAACCATAACCTGGGTGAACAGCTTCAGCATTAGTTAGTTCTATTGCAGACATTAATGCTGGGATATTTAAATAACTATTTACAGGTTGATGTGAACCAATACAGACACTTTCATCTGCTAATCTTACATGCATGCTTTCTTTATCTACATCTGAATGAACAGCGACAGTAGATATTCCCCATTCCTTACAAGCCCTAATTATTCGAACTGCAATTTCTCCACGATTAGCAATTAATATTTTTTTAAACATTATTCCAAGACAACTAAAACCTGACCAAATTCTACTGGTTGACCATCTTCTACAGAAACTTTTTTAATAACCCCATCTAAAGTTGCAGGAACATGATTCATTGTTTTCATTGCTTCTACAATCATTATTGTATCTCCTTTTTTTATTTTTTTTCCTAATTCAATAAAGGGTTTTGCTCCTGGTTCGGGAGCAAGATAAGCCGTACCTATTATAGGACTTTTTATTGTTTTAGAGTCATCAATTTCTTCTTCTATGGATTGGTCCTTAGAAGCAAATACTTCTCCACCGTCTTTTACAGATTTTTTTAGATCTTCTAAAAGATCAATTAATTTTTTTACTATTTTTTTATCTATTTCCATTTTTTAATAATTCATGCATTGCATTTATGGCTAAAATATAACCATTCGCACCTAATCCACAAATTATGCCGGTTACTACATTACTTATCATAGATTTGTGTCTAAACTCTTCTCTTTTATAAATATTTGATATGTGAAGTTCTATGATGGGTTTTTTATAAATATCCAGTGCATCTCTTATAGAAACGGAGGTATGAGTAAAACCTGCGGCATTTATAATCATGCCATCATACTCATTTCTAGCATTTTGAATTATTGTAACTATTTCACCTTCAATATTGGATTGGGTAAAGTTTAGATCAAGGTTTAATTCCTTGGTTTTTTCAAGACACTTTTCCTTAAGTTGAATGAAAGTAATTGAACCATATTGTGATTGTTCTCTTTCGCCTAATAGATTAAGATTAGGACCATTAATAATAATAATTTTTTTTTTCATAAACCACTTATATTCTATGAATGTTAGAAAAAAAATAAAAATAAAACTTAATGGTAAAAAAATTCAAGTATTTAAAGACTCTAGTCTTATTTCAGTGTTAAAAAAATTCAAAATACCTTTAAATAAAGTTGCAATAGAGTTAAATAGAAAAATTTTAAATAAAAATACTTTAAATAAGTTAAAAATAAATGAAAAAGATGAAATAGAAATAGTTCATTTTATAGGCGGTGGATAATGAAAGATATATTTAAAATTGTGAACAAAAAATTTAAGTCAAGATTGATAGTTGGTACGGGAAAATATAAAAATATGAGAGAATGCGCTAAGGCAGTAAAAGCTTCAGGCGCGGATATAGTTACAGTTGCGGTAAGAAGAGTAAATATTTTTGATAAAAAAAAACCACTGCTAATGGACTATATTAATCCGAAAAAAATTACTTATTTGCCTAATACAGCTGGGTGTTTCAATTCAGAAGAAGCATTAAGAACTTTAAGACTTGCAAGAGAAATAGGTGGGTGGAAACTAGTAAAACTTGAAGTTTTAGGTGATAAAAAAAATTTATTTCCAGATATGATTGAAACATTAAAATCAACTGAAGTACTATCAAAAGAAGGATTCGACGTAATGGTTTATTGTAGCGACGATCCTTTAATGGCAAAAAGATTAGAGAATGCTGGTGCATGTGCAATAATGCCACTCGCTGCTCCCATTGGTTCAGGCCTTGGCATTCAAAATAAAATTAATATAAAAATAATTCGATCTCAAACAAAGCTTCCATTAGTTATTGATGCAGGAATTGGCCAAGCGTCAGATGCAACTATAGCAATGGAATTAGGATGTGATGCAGTATTAATAAATACAGCAATTGCAAAAGCAAAAAAGCCAATAGATATGGCTATTGCAATGAAGTATGCCGTTTTATCTGGAAGAAAATCATATTTATCAGGAAGAATATCTCCTTATTTGTATGGTCAAGCATCTTCACCAAAAAAAGGATTAATTTAATTTTTTTTCCTAAAGTATTTTTTTCTTTTGTTGAATATTCTTTTTGGTTTTTTTATAATTTTATTTTTTTTAAATATCTTATCTTTTTTTTCTTCTTCTATGATAAGATTTAATTTTTCTATCTTTTCAATTATCTTTTTTGATTTATTTTTAATTTCTATAATATATTCTGGAATAATTAATAAATCATTTTTTTTAAATTCGATTTTAATTTTGAGTTTTTTTTGAAGATAGGCAAGTGTTTTAGAAAGATGATCACTAATAAAATTAATTGTTTTTTCATTTATATAAACATCGACAAATTTTCCTTTGCTTATTACTGTTTTTTCCTCAATTATTTTTAATATTTTAAAAGCAAAAGAATCATTGGTTAGGTTAATTTCCCATTTAATACTACTCTCCCTCAATCTTTGTCTGGACATTTCAAGTAATCCAAAATTACTTATTCTGCCAATTTGAATCCTAGCTCTGTCTGCTCTACATCTATCTTTAAGTTTTCTTTCTACTTGTCTTCGATTATTAAAGCTAAGCATATCAATAAAATCTATTATAATTAAACCAGAAAGATCTCTAATTTTAATTTGTCTTGCTATTTCATCTGCTGCTTCTAAATTTGTATCTAATGCTGTAAGTTCTACATTTTTTTGTTTAATTGATTTACCAGAGTTTACGTCGATAGACACCAGAGCCTCAGTTGGATTAATTACTAGATAACCACCTGAAGAAAGTTTGACTTTAGTTTCAAAAATTTCATTTAACTTATTTTCAATATTTTCTTTAATAAATAGAGGAATTTTTTCTCTATATTTTTTTATTTTTTTTACATCTCTAGGCATTAAAATTTTCATAAAATTTTTTGCTTTTTGATATCCCTCATTACCCTCAATAATTATACTATTTGTTTGATCATCATAAATATCTCTAAGAGTTCTTTTAATTATTTCACTCTCTCTGTGGATCAAAGATGGTGCCAAAGAGTTAATAGCGCTTTCTTTTATAGTTTCCCAATTTTTAATTAAGGAAGTTAAATCGTTATTAATTTCATTTTTAGTTTTGTTTGCTCCGGCTGTCCTTACTATTAAACCCATTTCTTTAGGTATTATAATTTCATTCAATATAGATCTTATTTTTTTTCTCTCTCCAGGATTAAATATTTTTCTAGAAATTCCACCACCTTTTGGAGTGTTTGGCATTAACACAATATACTTTCCTGCTATAGAAATAAATGTTGTTAAAGCAGCTCCTTTAAGACCTCTTTCATCTTTTAAAACTTGAACTAATATTACTTGATTTGGTTTAATAACTTCTTGTATTTTATATCTTCGAGAAGGATATCTTTTTTGTTTTTTTTCTTCTTCTTGTTTTTCAATTGGTTCTTTGTTAATTGGATCTTCATCAATCAAATTATCTTTATCTAAGTTTTTTTCTTCAATTTTTTCACTTTCTTTAATTAACTGTTCTCTTGCTAATTCCTCTTCTTTTTTAATTTTTTCTAAATCAGTTTGTGGAACTTGATAATAGTCTGACTGAATATCATTAAATGATAAAAACCCATGTCTCTTTCTACCAAAATCTACAAATGCAGCTTGTAAGGAGGGTTCTATTCTACTTACTTTTCCTAAATAAATATTATTTTTTATAAGGTTATTTTCTTCTGACTCATATTCATAATCTTCAATATGGCCATTGGATTTAAGTACCACTCTAGTTTCACTCGGATGCGAAGCATCAATATATAAATTTTTATCCATAAATTCTCTTCATTTTGTTGTTTGATTTTAAAATTTTTGTTCATTTTTATTAGAATTTTTTTTATCTATGCCATAACATTACCAAATTCACAGATCAAATTAAACATAAATGGAAAATTTATTAAAAAAAATTATTTACACATCTGGCACGATCTTTCTTCTAGGTTGTATTGTTATTCTATCAATATTATGGGTTTTTTCTAATGAATTACCTGATTATAAATTTTTAAAAAATTACAAACCCCCAGTATCGAGTAAAGTTTACTCTGGCGCAGGGGAATTAGTAAGCGATTTTTCATCACAAAAAAGGATATTTGTTCCATACAATTCCATGCCAAAAGTAGTTATTGAAGCTTTTTTGTCTGCAGAAGATAAAAATTTCTTTTCACATCCTGGTGTTGATGCAAAAGGGGTATTTAGAGCTGTAATAAAAAATATTTCAAATATAATTTATTCAAAAAGACTTGAAGGAGCATCAACAATTACTCAACAAGTTGCAAAAAATTTTCTTTTATCAAATGAAGTAAGTTTTAATAGAAAGTTAAAAGAAGCAATTTTAGCATTTAGAATTGAAAGAACTTTATCAAAAGAAAGAATATTAGAATTATATTTAAATCAAATATATTTAGGTGAAGGATCTTATGGAATTGCTTCTGCTAGTCTGACTTATTTTGATAAATCTATAAAGGAATTAAATTATTCAGAAGCAGCTTTGTTAGCAGCTCTTCCAAAAGCTCCAAGTAAATATAATCCTTACAAAAATATTAAACTTGCCAAATATAGACGGAACTTAGTTATCAATAATCTTTATGATAACAATTATATTTCATTAGATAAAAAAATAGAATTAGAAAAAGGTAAAATTATCTTAAAAAAAAGAAAGAAAAAATTTTTTGAAGATACACGATATTATATTGAAGATATTAGAAAGTATGCAATTCAAAAATTTGGTTATGATAAAGTATATAAAGACGGCTTAAGTATTAAATCTCCAATAAATTTGGAACTTCAAAAAATTGCAACTGAGTCACTTAGAAATGGACTAGAAAATTATGATAAAAGAAAAGGATGGAGAGGACCTTTGGGCAATTTTAATAAAAAAAATTGGAAAGAAAAAGTAAAAAAATTTAAGATAGAAAAATCAATTGGATGGAAATTGGCACGAGTTGAAAAAATTGAAGATAAAAAAGTTCATATTATAAATGAGAATGATGCAGCAGGTAAAATACTTGAGAGTGGAGTTACATGGACAAATAAAAAAATTCAAGAAATATTTACGGTTGGAGACATTATATATGTAAAAGAGAAAAAAAATAGTTTTTACGAATTAAAACAATTACCGAAAGTAAATGGATCTATTGTAGTTTTAGATCCTTATAGTGGTAGGGTTTATGCAATCTCAGGAGGTTTTAGTTTTATAAAAAGTGAGTTTAACAGAGCAACACAAGCACTAAGACAACCTGGTTCGGCATTTAAACCATTTATATATGCATTAGCCTTAGAAAATAATTTTTCTCCTTCTTCAATAATTTTAGATGCTCCATTAGTTTTAGAACAAGGTACAGATTTAAAAATGTGGAAGCCAGAAAATTATGGAAAAAAATTTTATGGTCCATCAACTTTAAGAGTTGGTTTAGAAAAATCTAGAAATTTAATGACAGTCAGAATTGCTCAAAAATTAGGACTAGAAAAAATAGTCAATTTTTCCAAAGAGATCGGAATATATAAAAATCCAGAAGAACTCTTATCGATTTCTCTTGGATCAGCAGAAACAACGTTATTAAAGTTGGTTTCAGCTTATTGCATATTTGTTAATGGTGGGAAAAAAATTAATCCTATTATTATAGATAGAATACAAGATGTTGATGGTAAAACAATTTACAACACCGAAAAAAGATATTGTTTTAACTGTGATAAAATTTCATTTACCGGAAAAGAAATACCCACAATAAAAGATAATTATAAGCAAGTAATTTCTCCTGAAACATCATTTCAAATAACTTCAATATTAGAAGGTGTAATAGATAGAGGTACTGGAAAAAAATTAAACGATATTAATTTGGAATTAGCTGGCAAAACTGGAACGACAAACAAAAATACAGATACATGGTTTATAGGATATAATAGTAAATATGTAATTGGAGTATATGTTGGAATGGATGAACCAGAAAGTCTTGGCAAAAGAGAAACAGGTTCAAGAACAGCGATGCCAATATTTCGAGACTTTATTTTAAAAGCATCTAAAAAATCCGAATCAAAACCATTTAAAATACCTAATAATATATCTTTGATGGTAGTTGATATAAAAACAGGTGAAAAGGCTGATTTTGGATCAAAAAAAACTATTATAGAAGCTTTTAAAAAAAATGATAAAAGAAACAATGAAGCTGTAAATAAAATAAACGTAAACAATTTTAATTTTTACTAATGCAAGAAGAATATATAAAAATAAAATTAGATATTGAAAAGATAAACTTTAGGATTAAGGAGTATCTTTGAAAAAAATAAAATTCAAAAAAAACTAGAAGATAATAATAAAAAAATAGCTGGTCCAGATTTTTGGAAAAATAACCAAGAAGCAAAAAAAATTTTAAAACAAAAGAAATCTCAGCAAAGTTTAATAGAATCATACGAAAATTCAGTAAAAAAAATAAAAGAGATAAATGAACTGTTTAGTTTAGCATTAGAAGAAAATAACAAACAAGTTGTTGATGATTTAATAATAGGCGCAGAAGACCTAAAAAAAGAAGTTAAACAAAATGAGATAAAATGTTTTTTATCTAGTGAAAGTGACATTTTGAATTGTTACATAGAAATTCATGCTGGAGCCGGAGGAACAGAAAGTCAAGATTGGGCAGAAATGTTAAGGCGCATGTATTTAAAATGGTCTAACAAAAGAAACACAAAATGCACATTGATAAGCGAGCATAAAGGAGAAGAGGCGGGGATTAAATCATCAACACTTAAAGTTATAGCTGACTATTCTTATGGCATGCTGAAGTTTGAAAGTGGGATTCATAGATTGGTAAGAATATCCCCATTTGACTCTGGCGCACGAAGGCACACCAGTTTCGCAAGCGTGTGGGTATACCCAATGGTAGACGATAGCATAGAAATAGAAATATTAGAAAAAGATTTAAGAATAGATACATACAGATCCAGTGGAGCTGGTGGACAACACGTAAACACAACTGATAGCGCTGTAAGAATTACTCATCTACCAACCAAGATAGTAGTTCAATGTCAAAACGAAAGATCTCAGCACAAAAATAAAGAAACATGTATGAACATGTTAAAAGCAAGACTCTACGATTTTGAAATCAAAAAAAGAGATAAAAAATCAAAAAACCAAGAGAATGAAAAGTCCGATATAGGGTGGGGTCATCAAATAAGATCATATGTTTTACATCCATATAGACTTGTAAAAGATAACAGAACAAACTTTGAAAGAACCGATCCAGAAAAAGTATTAGATGGAGAAATAGATGATTTTTTGGAAAATTCCTTATATAAATTAAATGGTTAAAAATATTATTAAATTTATCAGTTTTGTAATTATTTTAATTATATCAGCTTCACTGTATCTATCTTATTTCGGAATAGAAACTAGCAAGTTTAATTCTGAAATTAAAAAGCAAATTAAAAATAAGTACGATTTTGTTGACTTTAATTTTAACAAAATAAAATTGTTGCTTGATTTGAAAGACTTTTCTGTAAAACTTCAAACAAAAGATATAGATCTCAATATTTACAGCAATAAAATTAAAATTAATAAATTATCAACAAAAATATCAATCGTTTCATATTTTAATAATAAGTTTGCTATAGAAAATTTTCAGCTCAACACGGAAGAAACTGAAATTAATAGCCTAATAAATATTATAAGAAAATTTTACAATAACATAGAGATGGCATTAATAGATAAAGTTGTTGAAAATGGGAAGATTCTTATAAATGCAGATATCAAATTTAATGACGACGGAACTCTAGCAAATAATTATAAATTAGTTGGAAAAGTAATTAACACAAATTTGCTTTTAATTAATAATAAACAGATAAATAATTTAAATTTTGATTTTTTAATTAAAGATAAAAATTATAAGTTTCAAGAAATAAATCTCAAATATTTTGATTTGCCACTAAATTCTAAAGAAGTAATTATAGAAGAAAAGCAAAAAAAATTTATTAGCTCAGGAAATTTCAAGACTGGTGAGGTTAAATTAAATAAAAAAGAGATAAAACATTTTTTTAATCAAGAAAATTTTAATTATAAAATAAATCAAATTCAGTTTTCGTCAGATAACAAATTTTATTTTGAAATAGGAAATAAATTTAAAATTAATAAATTTAAAATTAATTCAAATTTTAATGTAATAAACGCAATAATCACTCCTATACCAAAAAAAATAAAACAAAGTTTAAATATTAATGATGAAAATATAAATTTATTGAAAAATGTTATTAAATTTAAATATGAAAATAATATATTCAATGTAATAGGAAAGGGTAAGCTAAAAATTGATAATAATGAAAATGATATAAATTACGATGTATCAAAAGAAAATGAAAAAATTAATTTTAAATCAGATATTCAATTTAAAAATTTCCCTTTTGATTTAAAAATTATAGATTATAAAAATGATGGTAATTCAAAAATTACATTTAATGGTTTATTTAATGAAAAAAAAGAAATCTACTTAGATAAATTTGAATTAAAAACTTCGACAGATGAATTTATAGTAAATAAATTATTTATTAATGAAAATAATAAAATCAATCAGTTCGATAGTCTTTCATTAAATTTTAAAAATGAATCTAATATTAAAAATGATTTGCAAATAAATAGAGATAAAAATAGTTATATTGTCGAAGGAAAAGTTTTTGATATGACAAATTTTATTAACAATCTTCTTTTTGAAGAAAGTGATAAAAATAATTTTTTATTTAATAACACAAAAAAAACTTTTTTATTTGATTTAAAAAAAGTTTATTTGCACACAGAATATTTTGTGACAAAATTTACTGGCAATATAACTTTCAATAAAAGTAAAATAGAAAATGCAAATTTAGATGGTAAATTTTCCAGAGGCAAAGTTGTTTCATTTAAAATTTTCAATAAAGATAAAGCAAAAATTACCACTTTATATTCTGAGTTAGCCGAACCACTAGTAAAAAAATACGATTTTATAAAAGGTTTTAATGGCGGATTGCTTGATTTTTATTCTATTGAAAGAAAATCTTTCTCCGAGTCACAATTAAAAATATATGATTTTAAAGTTAAAAAGATACCAGCTTTAGCAAAAATTTTAACATTAGCTTCTCTTCAAGGAATTGCAGATTTATTAACAGGAGAAGGTATTAGATTTGATGAATTAGATATGAAATTTAATTCAAATTCCGATAAATTAGAAATTGATGAACTTTATGCAATTGGACCAGCAATTTCTATACTGATGGAAGGTTATGTTCAAAAAAAACCAAATCTAATTAGCTTAAGAGGTACATTGGTGCCAGCAACCACTATAAATAAATTTGTTGCCTCAATTCCTTTACTTGGTGATATTTTGGTAGGAAAAAAAACAGGCGAGGGTGTTTTTGGTGTAAGTTTTAAAATTAAAGGTCCAAAAAAGGATTTAAAAACAACTGTTAATCCTATTAAAACTCTCGCTCCAAGATTTATAACTAGGACTTTAGAAAAAATTAAAAAATAATTAATTAATTTTAAAAACAATATGTTTCTTTTTTCCTAAAGATAATTTTAGCATGTTATTTTCTTTAAAATCTTTTATAGAAATTATTTTTTTTTCATTATCAATAGTAACATTATTTATTTTAATTCCTTTATTTTTTACCATTCTTCTAACTTCACTTTTTGAACTTAACATTTTAGATAAAATAACAATATCTAAAATGTTTATCTCTTTTTCGATTTGACCTTTGCTTATATTCACTGAAGGCAAGTTTTCATCTATAAATTTATTTTTAAAAGTATTTTTTGCAGTTCTTTCAGCTTGTCTTGCTGACTCAGCTCCGTGTAACATTGAAGTAGTTTCATTTGCTAATAGTATTTTTAAAGAATTAATTTCTTTGGATTTAATATTTTCTATTTTTTCCAAACTTAAATCTGTAAACATTTTAAGAAATTTAACGACATCTCTATCATCAATATTTCTCCAAAATTGCCAATAATCATAGGCAGACAGTAATTTTTTATCCAACCACACTGCACCTTTTTCTGTTTTACCCATTTTTGATCCTGATGCCAAAGTTATCAATGGAGTTGTTAATCCAAAAACTTGTTTACTTGAATATCTTTTAATAAGTTCAACCCCATTTACAATATTTCCCCATTGGTCTGAACCACCAATTTGCATTAAACAGTTTTTACTTTTATTAAGTTCAAGAAAGTCATAAGCTTGAAGTATCATATAATTGAATTCCATATAGCTTAGAGATTGTTCTCTTTCTAACCTTAATTTTACACTTTCAAAACTTAGCATTTTATTAACTGTAAAATGCTTTCCAATTTCTCTTAGAAACTTTATATAATTTAATTTTCCAAGCCATTTATAATTGTTTACAAAAATTGGTTTTAATTTTGGATTATTTGTTTTTAAATAAATTTTAAAAACTTTCTCAATATTTTTTATATTTTTTTCAATTTGTTTTTCAGAGAGAATCTTTCTGGTCTCTTCTTTTCCAGAGGGGTCTCCTATTCTTGTTGTGCCACCACCCAACAAAACAATTGGTTGATGACCATGTTTTTGCAATAATCTGAGGCACATTATTTGAAGAAGACTACCAACGTGTAAGCTTTGAGCAGTACAGTCAAAACCAATATAAGCTCTAATTTTATTTTTTGTCATCAACTGTTCTAACTCTTGAAAATTAGTGCATTGATTGAAATATTCTCTATTTTTGAATTCAGATAAGTATGAATTTTCCATATTTTTTAAAAACAGTGTAGAATCAATATACTTTATTTGAATTAATTAAAAAATACATATGAAAGAAAGTTATTACAGTTTAGGTTTAATGAGCGGAACATCAATGGATGGAGTTGATGCATCAATCATAAAAACAGACGGAAAAACAAGATATTCAGCAATATTAGATAAATATTATGAATATCCAATTGGTATTTATAATAATTTGTTAAAGCTAAGAGCTAAAATTAAAACTTCTAAAGATCTAAAAAAATATGATAAGCAAATTAAATTAGCTGAAAAAGAAATAACCATTTTCCACGCTAAATCAGTTAAAAAAATTTTAAGAGAAACAAAAGTAAAAGTAGATTTTGTAGGATTTCACGGACAAACTATTTTTCATAATGTAAAAGAAAAAATTTCTAAGCAACTAGGGGATGGAAAACTTCTTTCAAAACTTATTAAAAAAACTGTTGTATACAACTTTAGAAAAAATGATTTAGCTAACAATGGTGAAGGAGCTCCGTTAGCACCAGTATTTCATAAATTGCTGGTTACAAAATACAAAATAAAAACACCTCTTACAATATTAAATATCGGTGGAATAGCAAATATAACTTCTATAAATAAAAAATATGAATTGATAAGTTCTGAAGATATAGGTCCAGGCAACTGTTTAATTGATAGATGGATTAGATTTAAATCAAATAAAAAGTATGACAAAAATGGTTTAATAGCAAAATCAGGTAATATAAATAAGTTTATACTAAATAGATCCTTAGATAATTTTTATAACAGTAAACTAAATAAAAAAAAATCATATGACATTAACGACTTCGATATATATTTTGCAAAAAAATTATCTCTAAAGGATGGCGCCGCAACATTAACAGAGTTTACAGCAGATATTTGCTCAAAAAAACTGATAAATGGAAATGTATATGTGTCAGGAGGTGGTAGAAAAAATAATTTTTTGATAAGAAGTATTGAAAAAAAAATTTCAAGCAATATTAGTTTAATAGATAAAAAAGGTATAGATGGAGATTATATTGAGTCCCAAGCTTTTGCTTACTTAGCAATAAGGTCATATCTTAAATTACCAATTTCTTTTCCGAAAACAACGGGATGTAAAAAACCCTGCACTGGAGGTGTGATTGTAAAAAATTTTTAATATAAAGCTGTTTCTCTTTTTATATATTTATCTATAACTTTTCTAAGAACTTCTTCTGATTTTGAAAAAAAATGATTTGCTTCATTAATTTGTTGAAAATCAACTTTTATACCTTTTTGCAAACTTAGTCTTCTATCTAAATCTTTTATATAATTGATTGGGACAAGTTCATCTTTTTTTCCATAAACCATTAACCCAGACGAAGGGCAAGGTGTTAAAAAAGAAAAATCATAAACATTTGGTTGTGGAGAAACTGATATAAATCTATTTATCTCTGGTCTTCTCATTAATAATTGCATCGCTATAAGGGATCCAAAAGAAAAACCTGAAACCCAACATTGTGAATTATCAAAATTTTCTTTTTCAAGCCAGTCAAGTGCTGCAGCTGCATCTGCTAGTTCACCTTGGCCATTATCAAATTCGCCATCACTTTTCCCAACTCCTCTAAAATTAAATCTACAAACAGAAAAATTATTTTCCATAAAAGTTTGAAATAATTCCACTACAATTTTATTATTCATCGTACCACCGTATTGAGGATGTGGCTGCAAAACAATTGCTATAGGCGAAGTAGGTTTATTACTTTTAAAATATTTTGCTTCTATCCTTCCAGCAGGCCCAGGAATAAATACTTCAATAATTTTATTTTCCATAAATGATAATGATTATTATTATCTTTAAAAATTTTGTTTTTTGTATCAAAACTGAGTGACAAATTGCAAGTTTTAATATTTGATTTAATCTTGACTATTTTACTCGGGTATATATATAAACCTAATAAAATGTGGGATTATGAAACTAACATCTAAAGGCAGATATGCGGTAATGGCTTTAGCCGATTTAGCCAATTTTAATAAGACTGGACCAGTTCCATTAAGAGATATTTCCATTAGACAAGGAATATCTCTATTTTATCTAGAACAAATTTTTCTTAAATTAAAAAAACATAACATTGTACAAAGTACAAGAGGTTCAGGTGGAGGATATGTACTTTTTAAAAATGCTGATGATTTAAAGTTATCTGAAATTTTTTCCGCTGTAGATGAAAAAGTTAAAACAATTAATTGTAAAAGAGAATCAAAAAAAGGATGCAATGGAAAGGCATCAAAATGTATTACACATAATTTATGGGATGAACTTGAATTACATATTAATACATTTTTTAATCAAAAAAAATTAAGCGATTTAGTTTCAAAAAAGGATACCCAAATCAGATGAAAGAAAAAGAATTAAATAAAATTAAAGAATATAAATATGGTTTTTCAACAGATATTGAAACTATAAAAGCACCCAAGGGTTTAAACGAGGAAGTTATTAAGTTTATTTCAAAAACTAAAAAAGAACCAAAATGGCTTTTAGAATGGAGATTGAAAGCATATAAAAGATTAAAAATTCTTAAAGAACCTAATTGGCAAAAACCAAAATATCCAAAAATAGATTATCAAAGTTTATACTATTATTCTGCTCCAAAGAGTTTTACAGAGAAGCCAAAAAGTATAGATGATCTTGATCCTAAATTGTTAGAGACATATAAAAAACTTGGAATTCCATTGCAAGAACAACAGCGTTTAAATGGAATAGCAGTAGATGCTGTTTTTGATTCTGTTTCAGTAGCAACAACTTTTAAAGATAAACTTACAGAAAAAGGAATAATTTTCTGCTCAATATCAGAAGCTGTGCAGAAACATCCTAATCTAGTAAAAAAATATTTAGGTTCAGTAATTCCAATTACTGATCATTATTTTGCAACTTTAAATTCCGCAGTATTTACCGATGGTTCTTTTGTTTATATTCCAAAAGGAGTTAGGTGCCCAATGGAACTTTCGACTTATTTTAGAATTAATGCTTCACAGACAGGACAATTCGAAAGAACTTTGATAATTGCTGATGAAGGAAGTTACGTAAGCTATCTCGAAGGATGTACAGCACCAATGAGAGATGAAAATCAATTGCATGCGGCCAATGTTGAGCTTATAGCGTTAGATGATGCAGAAATAAAATATTCCACAGTTCAAAATTGGTATCCAGGAGATGAAAATGGAAAGGGTGGAATTTATAATTTTGTTACAAAAAGAGGAGCATGTAGAGGAAAAAATTCTAAAATTTCTTGGACGCAAGTGGAAACTGGATCAGCGATTACTTGGAAATACCCAAGTTGTATTTTACAAGGAGATAATTCTGTGGGCGAATTTTATTCTATAGCTATAACTAATAATTATCAAAAAGCTGATACTGGAACAAAAATGATTCACCTAGGCAAAAATACAAAAAGTAAAATAATTTCAAAAGGTATTTCAGCTGGAAATGCAGATAACACTTACCGTGGATTGGTTGATATTAATAGCAAAGCAATAAATGCTAGAAATTATACACAATGCGATTCTTTATTAATTGGAAACAAATGTGGCGCTCATACAATACCTTATATAAAAAATAAAAATCCTAATGCCAATATTGAACACGAAGCCACGACATCAAAAATTAGTGAAGAGCAATTATATTATTGTAATCAAAGAGGATTAAATCAAGAAGAAGCAGTTAGTTTAATAGTAAACGGTTTTTGCAAAGAAGTACTCCAACAATTACCCATGGAATTTGCAGTTGAGGCACAAAAACTTGTAGGAATAAGCTTAGAAGGAAGTGTAGGATAATGCTTAAAATCAATAATCTTAAGGCAAAAATTGATAACAAATTAATATTAAATGGTCTTAATTTAAATATTAAATCTGGTGAAATACATGCGATTATGGGACCAAATGGATCTGGAAAAAGCACTTTAGCGAATGTTCTGTCAGGTAAAAAAGGCTATAAAATCTCAGGAAGCGTACTTTACGAAGATAAAGATTTATTCAAATTAGACATAGAAGAAAGAGCACAGAAAGGGTTATTTTTAGCTTTTCAATACCCATTAGAAATACCTGGTGTAAATACTTCTAACTTTTTAAAAACATCATTAAATGCAATAAGAAAATCAAACGGAAAAAAACAGTTAGATGCACTGGAATTTTTAAAAGTTGTTAAATCAAAAGCTGCCGCATTAAAAATTGATGAAAAAATATTAAATAGACAACTAAATGTTGGTTTTTCTGGAGGCGAGAAAAAGAAAAATGAGATACTTCAAATGTCTTTACATGAACCAAAGATGGCAATACTTGATGAAACAGATTCAGGATTAGATATTGATGCTCTAAAAATTGTTGCAGATGGGGTAAACACTCTAAGAGACAAAAAAAGATCCTTTCTAATTATAACGCACTATCAAAGACTACTTGATTATATTAAACCAGATTTTGTGCACGTCCTAATGAAAGGCAAGATTGCCAAAACTGGATGTAGTGAACTGGCCAATGAGTTAGAGAAAGTAGGGTATGAAAATATATGATTGATAACTTAAAAAGTACTTTTGAAAATTTTAATAAAAATATCACAACTAAAAACACTATTTCAAAAATAAGACAGGATAACTTTGATAAATTTTTAAGCTCTGGTTTTCCAAATAAAAAATTAGAAGATTGGAAATTTTCTGATTTTAAAAAAATAATTTCTCAAAACTTTAAAAATCTTAAGATAAACTTAAAAGATAAAAAAAAATTTTCATTTGATAATCATATTAAAGAATTTACTCATAATAAAATCTTTTTTTTAAATGGATTTTATAACAAGCACTCATTTAAATATGAGGATGATAAAAAAATAATTTTTAGTAATTTAAAAAATGGCCCAGCTTATGAACCAAAAGGCAACAATTCATTAAATCTACTTAATAATGCATTTTTTACCGATGGATTATTATTGTATGTTAAAAAAGGATATAAATGTAAAAAACCATTGGTTGTTTATAATATTTTTGAAGGTAATAACAAAAATAATTTTTTTAATCAAAAATTAATAGTTAATATTGAAGAGAATTCGGAGCTTAATATTTTAGTTTATACAATAAATTTAAACTCTAACCCAATTTTTTTGAATACTTCAAATTTTTTTCTTTTAGAAAAAAATAGTTTGTTAAAACTATTTTATTTAAATGAATTAAGTAAAAAAGATTTAAATTATAATTTTACAGAAACTAAAATACTAGAAAATGCAAACTTTGAAAATTTTATTCTATCTTATTCGTCTTCTTTTTTTAAAAATGAAATTAATTGTGATTTAAAAGAAAAATACAGTTCAGGATTTATTAATGGTGCAATATTTGCTAAAAAAAATCAACATCACGAGATAAAAACCAAAGTAAATCATTTTGGCGAAACAACTAAAAGTTATCAAAAAATTAAATCTATAGTTGATAAAAATAGCAAAACAATTTTTCAAGGCAAAATTTATGTTGATCAAAAAGCACAAAAAACAAATGGATATCAGTTAAGCAAAGCAATTCTTCTAGATAAGGAAAGTGAGTTTGATTCAAAACCTGAACTTGAAATATATGCTGATGATGTAAAATGTTCTCATGGATCTACTTCAGGAAATCTAGATGAAAATTCAATTTTTTATTTAATGTCCAGAGGATTAAGTGAAAAACAGGCTAAAAATATCCTAATAAAAGGTTTTTTATCTGATGCAGTAGAGACAATTACTAATATGGAAATAAGAGACTACTTTTTAAAAAAAATAGAAAAAAATGTGAATGAATATAAATAAAATAAAATCAGAGTTTCCTATATTTAGTAAAAAGGTTCATAATAATGATCTAGTCTATTTGGACAGTGCAAATTCATCACAAAAACCATTGGTCGTAGTTGATCGAATATATGATTTTTATACAAAAGAGTTTTCAAATATTGGTAGAAGTGTTCATTATTTGGCTGTTGCTGCAACAAATCTTTACGAAAATACTCGAGTCTCAGTACAAAAACATATTAATGCAAAAGATAAAGATGAAATAGTTTTTACAAAAGGGGCCACAGAAGCAATCAATTTAGTTGCAAATACTTACGGAAATAAAAATTTAAATGAAGGAGATGAGGTTTTAATTACAGAACTTGAACATCATTCAAACTACGTACCGTGGCATTATTTGAGAAAATCCAAAGGAGTTAAAATTGAATTTGCTGAGGTAAATAACGATGGAGAGGTCACATTAGAAAGTATTGAAAAAAAAATTACCTCGAAAACAAAAATGATAGCAGTAACCCATCTATCTAATGTGACGGGAGCAATTTTACCAATCAAAGAAATTACTCAACTAGCTCATTCAAAAGGAATTCCAGTTTTAGTAGATGGCTGTCAAGGAGCTCCACATTTAAATTTAGATATGCAAGATTTGGATTGTGATTTTTATGCTATATCATGTCACAAAATGTACGGCCCCACAGGTTTAGGGATTCTTTATGCTAAAAAAAAATGGTTAGAAGAATTACCACCGTATCAAGGAGGAGGTGGAATGATAGGAGAAGTCAAAAAAAACGATATTTCATATGGAGATCTACCAAACAAATATGAAGCGGGTACAATGGCGACTGCTCAGGTTATTGCATTTGAAGAGTCAATTAAATTTTTGAATAAATTAGGAATGCAAAATATAATTAAACACGAAAAAGAACTTATGGAATATGGCAGAGAAACATTAATGAAAAACAATTCTGTAAAATTAATTGGAAATCCAAAAAATCAAGGAGCTGTATTGTCATTTACAATAGAAGGAATTCATCCTCATGATATTGCAACTATTTTAGATGAAGATGGTGTTGCAATAAGAGCTGGCCACCATTGCTGCCAAGTTCTTCACGATAAATTTGGTCTGCCGGCTACAGCAAGAGCATCTTTTGGTGTTTACAATACAAAAGATGATATAGATAAATTAAATGCATCAATAAACAAATGTAAAAAGATTTTTGATAAAAAATGAACCTGAAAGAATTATACCAAGAATTAATTTTAGATCACGGAAAAAATCCTAGAAATTTAAAAAAAACTGAAAATTTTAATAAAGATGCCAAAGGTCACAATCCTTTATGTGGAGACAAGGTGCATATTTATTTAAAATTAAATGAAAATAAAAAAGTAGAAGAAGCTTCTTTCGAAGGAAGTGGATGTGCAATCTCAATGGCTTCCGCATCTATAATGACTGAATTAGTAAAAGGAAAAGAAGTAAATGATGTGAAAGAATTAATTAAAGATTTTCTAGAAATGATAAAAGAGAAAAATGCTTTGAAATCAAATAATTTAAGCGAAGATGAAAAAACTAAATTGATGTCTTTATCCGGTGTTCAGCAATACCCAATGAGAGTAAAATGCGCAACTTTATCTTGGCACACTTTAACTTCTGCGATAAATAATAAAAAAGATGAAATTAATACTGAAAAATTAGATTAAATATGAATTTGAAAGAAAAAGTTATTAATGAGATCAAAAAAATTTATGATCCAGAAATTCCAGTAAACATATATGAACTAGGTTTGATTTATGATATTATAATTAAAGATAAAGACGTAATAGTTAAAATGACTTTAACAACACCAAATTGCCCAGTTGCTGAAAGCCTGCCCAAGGAAGTTAAAGATAGTATTTCTGAAATTGAAGAAGTTAAAAATGTTGATCTTGAACTAGTTTGGGAACCCCCTTGGGATAAATCAATGATGTCTGAATCAGCAAAACTGGAGTTAAATTTATGAAACAACTAATTACATTAAGTAATAAAGCAGCTAATAGAATAAAAGAAATTATGTCAAAAGATCATAATTCAATAGGTGTTAGGATTGGAGTAAAAAGTGGGGGTTGTGCAGGAATGTCGTATATTATGGAATATGCAAAAGAAAACAATCCAACTGATGAAATAATAGAAGACAAAGGTGTAAAAGTTTTTGTAGATCCAGGAGCTATAATGTATTTATTAGGAACAGAAATGGACTACAAAGAAGAGGAGTTTTCATCTTCTTTTGTATTCAATAATCCTAATGAAACTGAAAGATGTGGATGTGGAGAGTCATTTAAGGTATAATATCTTATTATGAGAGATACAAAACATTTAGAAAAACACTCTAATAAAGTTGCTGAAAGCAAGAAAGAGAAATCATTATTCAGGAATCTCCGTAAAGAAGTTGAAGCTGGCGCTCACGGTACTTTAGATTATACCATCAAAGAAGGTATAAATAAAAACAAGATTGCTGACGATAAGATTTTAAAAAGTAAAAAATAAACTTAACAGCTGTAATACATTTCAAATTCTATTGGATGAGGGGTATGTTCGAAATTATGAATCTCCTCAAATTTTAAAGCTATATAAGCATCAATCTGATCATCAGTAAAAACATTTCCTTTTTTTAAAAAAGCTCTGTCTCTATCTAAACTTTCAAGTGCTTCTCTCAATGATCCACAAACAGTTGGAACTTTCTTAACTTCATTTTCCGATAAAGCATATAAGTCTTTATCAAAAGATTTTCCTGGATCCATTTTATTTTTAATTCCATCTAATCCAGCCATTAGCATAGCTGCAAAAGTTAAATATGGATTACCTGAAGCATCAGGAAATCTGATTTCACATCTTGCTCCTTTTTTACTTAATGTAATTGGTATTCTACAAGAAGCCGATCTATTTCTTGCTGAGTAAGCTAAAAGAACTGGAGCTTCGAATCCTGGTATTAATCTTTTATAACTATTTGTTGTTGCATTTGAAAAAGCATTTATTGCTTTTGCATGTTTTAAAATTCCACCAATATAATAAAGCGCTGTTTGAGATAATCCAGCATATTTGTTTCCTGAAAAAACTGGAGTACTACCTTTCCAAATAGATTGGTGAGTGTGCATTCCTGAACCATTATCTCCTTTAACAGGTTTTGGCATGAATGTAGCTGTTTTACCAAACGAATGAGAAACCATATGAACTACATATTTATAAAGCTGAACGTTATCTGCTTGATCTACTAAAGTACCAAATAACATTCCCAATTCGTGTTGACTTGGTGCAACTTCATGATGATGTTTTTCTACTGTAATACCAACATCTCTTAATCCTTTTAAGTATTCGCCCCTCATATCTTGTGCACTATCTACTGGTGGAACTGGAAAGTATCCACCTTTAATACCCGGTCTATGTCCCATGTTTCCATTTTCATATCTTCTTCCAGAGTTGTAAGGTCCCTCAGTACTATCGATAGCAAAACTTGTTTCATTCATATCGTTTTTAATTCTTACATCATCAAATACAAAAAATTCTGGTTCAGGACCAAAATATGCTTTGTCACCAACACCTGTAGATTTTAAATAAGCTTCAGCTTTTTTTGCTATTCCTCTAGGATCTCTTTCATAAGGATCTTTTTTTATAGCATCTAAAATATCACAAAATAATATTAAAGTATTATGTGAAGTATAAGGGTCAACAATTTTTCTTGTTAAATCGGGTTTTAAAATCATGTCCGACTCGTTTATGGCTTTCCAGCCAGCAATTGATGAACCATCAAAAAAAACTCCATCATTCAACATTCCTTGGTCAACCATAGTTGCATCCATTGTTAAATGTTGAAGTTTGCCTCTTGGATCTGTAAATCTAAGATCAACATATTCAATTTTTTTATCTTTTATTGTTTTTAAAACATTACTTGCGCTCATTTATTTTCCTTTATTATCAATAGTTCAATATCAAAAATTACTCTAATTAGAATGCTATTTAACAAGATATCAGCTATGCAATTTTTACATAAGTAACAATCTTTTTGAGTGAAAAAACCAACAAATCTAATAAACAGTTGAATAAAAAAGTAATATGCAAGACTTGCTAAACAAAGAACCTGTAAAAAGAGTCATAAAAAAGCTTAAAGAATATGACGAAAAATTGGAAGTAATAGTTTTAGATAATTCTGCAAGAACAGCCCAAGATGCTGCTAATACTCTTAATACAGAAGTTGGTTCAATAATTAAAAGTTTATTTTTGCGCACAAAAAACTCTTTCTTGTTATGCTTGGTTGCAGGTGATAAGAGGTGCTCCCTTAATAAAGTAAAAAAAATTTTAAATGAAAAAGACGTGAGTATGGCAAAAGCGGATCAAGTAAAAGAAATAACAGGATTTACAATTGGAGGAGTATCACCAGTTGCACATTTAAATGAAATTAATATTTATATAGACCAGTCACTATCAAGATTTAAAAATATTTATGGCGCAGCTGGACATCCTAATGCAGTTTTTAAAATTGACTTTAAAAATTTGAATGAAATCACCAAAGGCAAAATTGCAGACATTTCAGAATGAGACAACCTACTTTAACTGATTATATTTTTCTTACAGTATTAGCTCTTATATGGGCTTCTGCATTTTTTAATATTAAAATTGCAACATATTCTTACGGACCAGTAACTATTGCATTTCTTAGAATTTTTTTAGGAGCTATACCAGTTGTAGCATTATGTTTTTTTAAAAAAATCAAAATAGAAGCTTTTTCAAAAGATTGGTATTGGTTTGCAGCCATTGGAATTATAAATTTGGTTATACCATTTTTTTTAATAGCTTACGGAGTTCAAAAAGTCCAAAGTAATCTTGCTGCAATATTAATGGCAAGCACACCATTAAGCGCGACAATACTTGCGCATTTCTTTACAGAAAATGAAAAAATAAATTTTATAAAAGTTTTAGGCGTATTAATTGGATTTTCTGGAATAGTTTTTTTATTTTCAGACAATATATTAATTAACGAAAATAATATTTTTTCTGCTTTGTTAATTTTAGGAGGCTCAACTTTTTATGTTATAGGTGGTTTGTTAACATTAAAAGTTAGTAATAAAAAAAACGAAAATGTGACAGCATCAATACTAATTTGGGCTACAATATTTTTGATGCCAATCACAGCATATGTCGAACAACCTTGGGATTTAAATCCCCGTTTAGATTCAACGATTTCATTAATTTACCTTGGAATATTTTCTACTGGTATTGCTTGGTTAATGAGATTTAGAATATTAAAAAATAATGGTTTAGTTTTTCAAGCTCAAGTCGCTTATTTAATTCCTATATTTGGAATTGTGCTAGGATATATTTTTTTAAATGAAATAATAACTTCTAAAGTTATTGTAGCAGTAGCTGCAGTAGTTTTGGGAATTTATTTTGTTAGACGTTCAATTAAAAAGAAAATTACTTAAGTTTCGCAATTTCTTTTATATGTGAAGCATTAGTTTCACAACACCCACCTAAAATAGTTGCTCCATTTTTTATAATTTTTTTTGCAAATTTCCCAAAAGCTTTGTCAGTTATTTCATCTCTTTTTCCTAGTGTAATGTTTGGGTTTTTTCCTACTTCATTAAACCCAGCTATATTAAATCTATGAACTGGCAGAGGTTCTTCTACACTCCACAAATTAGCTTTAAAACCGAATGGTATATTTAATTTTTTAAATTCGTTAGAAGTTTTCTCTATTATTTCTAAAGAGACACATGCAGCAATAATACCCAGCCAGCTATCATTTTTATATTTTTTTACTATTTCAGATATTGTTTCACCAGAGGGAAGTTTTCCATTTTTCTTAATATGTATTCCAACCAAGACTGGTTTATTTAATTTTTGAATAATGTTCATTGCTATCTCTATTTCTCTGCCACTAGACACGACATCTAGATAAAAAAAATCGATATATGGACCAATTATGCTTGCTTGCTCAAAAAAATTCTTTTTAATTATATTTTCCTCTCTTTTATCAACCTCGTATGTATCGTTTTGTCCAGGGAGACTACCGGCAATAAGAATTTTTTTTTTTGATAATTCTTTTGCTTTTACCGCAAGCTCACATGCTTTCTGGTTAACAAAATGAAAGCGATCTCCAACTTTATTTTGCTCCATCCTTACTCTTCTAGTGGTAAATGTATTAGTTAATATTATTTCTGCTCCAGCATTAATAGATGATAAATGAGTATCGATTACTAGTTGGTAATATTTTTCATATAACAAAGAAGTTGCTGACCAAAGAGTTCCTTTAGAAACAAGCCCTCGTGCAAGCAATTCTTGCCCCATGCCGGCATCTAAAATTCTTATTTTTTTAAAAAAATCTTTATCCATATGTTATATAAATAGCTTGTAAGCCATCCTGATTGCAACAAACAAAACAAGTCCAGCTGTAACTAAAGCCAATATACGAGTAGGAAATATTTTTAAATTTAAAAAGTTACCTATTTGTCCACCAATTAAAACTGCTAATAAAAGAAACCAATAATTTTGAATTTCACTTAAAACAGAACTTTTTGTTAACTGGCCAATAATTCCTGATAAAGAATTTATTAATATAAATAAAGAAGCTGTTGTTATTATATGATTAGGCTTAGCAGCTCTAATCAAAAAAAGAATAGGGCTTAAAAAAATACCTCCACCAATACCTACAATACCAGAAACAAAACCCAAAATTCCACCAATAAAAATTGAAATTATAATTGGAACTTTTTTATAATTTTCTTCTTTATTATCGTAGGATTTGAACTTAAATAATAATAATAGACCAGCTACAGATAAAACTATCAGTAACAATATTTCAAAAAATTTTTTTTCTACAGGTAAAGATCCACCAATAAATGCCAAAGGGATTGAGCCAATTAAATAAGGTAATAATAATTTTAAATTTAGATTTCCTGCTCTTATATAGTTAAAAGAATTACCGGATACGACAATAATATTACATGATAAAGCTATTATTGGAAAAATTTGATATGGAATTCCCCAAATCAATAATAAAGCGAGATAGGTCGATCCACCCCCAAAACCAACGCTGGAGTACAATATAGCAGTTACAAAAAATAAAATTGATAATATACTCATTTTAAATTTATGAACGTAAATATAGCACTTTTAACTGTTACTGATACCAGAACTTTAGAAACAGATAAATCTGGCAATATTCTTCAAGAAAAAATTAAAAAGGCAAATCATAATTTGATTGAGAGAAAAATTTGCAAGGATAATAAAAAAGATATTAAGAAAATTATTAAAAATTGGTTAAAAAAGAAGAAGATTGATGTAATAATTACAACCGGTGGAACTGGACTAACAGGTCGAGACATAACCCCAGAGGCATTAAATGAAATAGCAGATAAGCATATACCTGGTTTTGGAGAAATTTTTAGATATGTAAGTTTAGAAACTGTTGGTACTTCATCAATTCAATCAAGGGCATGTGCTGTTTTAGCTAAAGGAAAATACATATTTGCATTACCTGGATCATCAGGAGGAGTCACCGATGCTTGGGATAAAATTTTGCTTCATCAACTTGATATAAACCACAAACCTTGTAATTTTGTTGAATTATTTCCTAGACTTAAAGAGAAATAAAGAATGTATTATTTATTTTCTCTGGTAGCAATAAATACTCCAATAGAAGCAATTCCAAATCCTAAAATATCATAAAAATTTAATGTTTCATTTAAAAATATATAAGCAATTATAGCCGAGGTTGCTGGGATTAAAAAAAATAAAGATACAGTTTTACTAGCTGAATTGTGTTTAATTAAATACATCAAAATAGTAAACGCACCAAAAGAAACAAGCAATATCTGATGACTCATTGCTATTATAAAAGTTGTAGAAAAATCAATGTAAGGTTTTGTAAAAAATAAAACTATTAAAAGATGAAATATAAGTCCGCCTATTGCTTGATACATATTGCTTACAGGCAAAGATAAAGTATTACTTATTTTTTTTTGCCATAGTGTAGCTGTTGTAACTGCTATTAAAGATATCAAAACCGCAATTATACCAACTATTGGTAGTTCTGAACCAATATCAAATCCTAGAACTATTATAGCTCCTAAAAATCCAAGCAGAACACCAACCCATTGTCTCCAAGTTATTTTTTCATTTAACAATGGACCTGCCAATGCATTTGTTAAAACTGGGTTTAAAGTTACAATCAGTGCTGCAATTCCTGTTGGAAGACCTTTTGATATAGAAAAAAATACACCCCCAAGGTAAAAACCGTGAAATAAAATACCACTTAAAATTGAGTTTATTAAATTTTTTCTTGCAACTAAGATTGTTTGTTTTTTAATAATTGAAAACAAAAAAAAACCGAAAGCAACAATTAAAAACCTAAATGCTAGTGCAGAAAAAGGGTCACTATAATCAACAATGGGTTTTGTAGTTATAAAAGCAGATGACCAAAGAATTATAAATATTAGCGGAAATAATTTAATCATTTAGAAAGAAAAATTTTTTATTTTTGATATTTTTCTTTCCACTCTGTATATGACATTCCATAAACGTGTTTTCTTGCATCTGGATCAGAAATATTTATACCTTTTTTGTTAGCTTCTTCCCTGTACCACTTGGATAAACAGTTCCTGCAAAATCCAGCTAGATTCATTAAATCAATATTCTGTACATCTTTTCTTTCGCGTAGATGGTTAATTAATCTCTCAAAAGCAGCAGATTGTAATTCTTTTTTTGTATTATCATCCATTTTTATTTATGTTAAAGTTTTGTTAATATCATGAAACTCACTGGATCATATCAAATAAAATTAGAAAAACAAAAAGTTTGGGAAGCTCTAAATAACCCTAATATATTACAAAAATCTATTCCTGGATGTGAAGATTTTAAAAGAAATTCTGATACTGATTTTACGGCTACAGCAACTAATAAAATTGGTCCGTTCAACGCAAGTTTCACAGGCGACATTAAATTAAAAGAAATTAACGCACCTCACAGTTATGTGATAGAAGGATCTGGTAATTCACCAGTTGGATTTGCCTCAGGAGAGGCTAAAGTTAAATTAGAAGACTCTGAGGAAGGAACAAAACTTTCATATGAGGTAGAAGCAAATGTTGGCGGCAAAATTGCTCAGGTCGGATCTCGTTTAATTGACATGACAGCAAAAAAGATGGCTGATATTTTTTTTAAAAATTTTTCAGATTTAATTACAAGTGAAAAAATTCCACGTGAAACAGAAGTTAAACCTACAAGTGAAAGTACAAAAGATAATAAAAAATTGAATAAAAATTTTATTATCATAGCCTCAACATTAATTTTACTTGGAATAGTGATATATTTGATAATTTAGTTCGCGCCCTACTAGAAACTCTTTTCTATAATCGTTTGATCATTTTTTTTTATTATGTTTAAATAACAGTTCAAGTTTATAACTTTTTTGTGGGACGGTGCGGAAATGAGCAAGATAAGTTTAGAAGTAAATGGAAAAAAATTTACTAAAGAGGTGTCAGATCATACTCTTTTATCGGTTTTTTTAAGGGAAATTTTAAATCTAACAGGAACTCACGTTGGGTGTGACACAAGTCAATGTGGAGCATGCGTAGTTCATGTGGACGGAAAGTCTATTAAGAGCTGTACAGCATTTGCAGCAGATTTAAACGGATCTAAAATCACAACAATTGAAGGTATTGCTCAAAATGGAAAAATGCATCCAATGCAAGAAGCTTTTAAAAAACTTCATGGACTTCAGTGTGGTTTTTGCACTCCAGGTATGGTTATGAGTGCGATAGATCTTTTGCAAAATAATAAAAAACCAAGCGATACAGAAATAAGAGATTGGCTAGAGGGTAATATTTGTAGATGTACAGGATATCAAAATATAGTTGCAGCAGTTAAAGAAGCAGCATCAAAAATGTAGGAGGATAAGATTATGGCAAGTTTAGTAGGATCAAGAGTTGAAAGAAAAGAAGATAAAAAACTATTAACTGGAAGAGGAAGATACACTGCAGATGTAAATTTTGTTCATCAAACATTTGCATATTTTGTACGATCACCACACGCAAGAGCACAAATAAAAAAAGTTGATACTTCTAAAGCTTTAAAATCTCCAGGGGTAGTTTCAATACTTACTGGTGCAGACATAGTAAATGATAAAATAGGGGGACTGATAGCAGGTTGGAGAATTAAAAGTGAAGATGGATCAGATATGAAAGTTCCTCCTCATCCTCCATTAGCAAGCGACACAGTTAATTATGTGGGAGACCACGTTGCAGTTGTTATTGCAGAGACACTTGATGAAGCAAGAAATGCAGCTGAATTAGTTAAAGTAGATTATAAAATATTAAAAGCCGTAGTTAGTACAAAAGATGCTATGAGTTCAGATCAAATTTACAAAGATATTCCAAAAAATATGTGTTTCGATTGGCTTTTGGGAGATAGAGCAAAAGTTAAGGAAGCGTTTGATAAGGCAGATAAAATTATAAAAATTGATTTAATTAACAATAGATTAATTCCTAACGCGATGGAACCCAGAGCTGCTAATGCAGATTATAATCCATCTACAGAAGAAATAACTTTATATACAACAAGTCAAAATCCACACCTAGCAAGAATAATTATTTCTGCATTTAACGGTGTAGCTCCAGAAAATAAACTAAGAGTTATTGCACCAGATGTTGGAGGAGGATTTGGATCAAAAATTTATCCATATGCTGAGGAAGTTGTTTGTAGTTGGGCTGCAAAAAAAATTGAAAGACCGGTAAAATGGGTTGCTGATAGAACTGAGTCTTTTTTATCAGACTGTCATGGAAGAGACCATGTTACCCATGCTGAACTTGCAGTTAAAAATGACGGGACATTTTTAGGTTTTAAAAATGAAACTATAGCAAATCTGGGGGCATATGCTTCAGTATTTGGAACTGTTACACCAACTTATTTGTTTGGTCCTTGTGCAACAGGAGTTTATAAAATGCCAGCAGCTTATACTAATGTAAAAGCTATTTATACAAATACTGCTCCAGTTGATGCATATAGAGGAGCTGGAAGACCTGAAGCAACATACACAATTGAAACTCTTGTAGAAAAAGCTGCAAGGGAACTAGGTATGGATCCTGCAGAAATTCGTATGAAAAATTTCCCAACACAGTTTCCATTCCAACAAACTTTAGTTCATTCTGTAGACTCAGGAGATTATGTCACTGGTTTGAATAAAGCAATGGAAGTCGCTGATTATAAAGGATTTGAAAAAAGAAAAAGAGAGTCTGCTTCTAAAGGCAAACTAAGAGGAATAGGTTTGTGTTCATATTTTGAAGCCTGCGGTATAGCACCATCACCTGTTGTCATGATGTTAGGCTGTGGAATTGGTTTATGGGAATCTGCTGAAGTAAGATTTAATCCAACTGGAAATGTTACTGTATTTACAGGATCACATAGCCATGGACAAGGTCACGATACTACATTTGCCCAAATAGCTGCTGATCAATTAGGAGTTCCAATAGAAAATATAGAAATTTCACACGGAGATACAGACAAAGGTCCTTTTGGATACGGAACTTATGGCTCAAGATCTTTGACAGTAGGCGGAACTGCAATTGTTAAAGCTTGCGATAAAATAATTGCAAAAGGTAAAAGAGTTGCTGCAAAAATGCTAGAAGCTAGTGTAGATGATATTGAATTTAGTAATGGAGAATTTGTAGTTGCAAAATCAAATAAAAAGAAAACTATAGGTGAAGTAGCTTTCGCATGTTACTTACCTGGAACTTATGGTGAAGTAAAATCCCCTCTTCCTGAAGGAGATGAACCAGGGTTAAAGGAAACTTCATTTTTTGATCCAGTAAACTTTTCTTTTCCAGCTGGCTCTCACATCTGTGAAGTTGAAGTAGATCCAGACACAGGAGAAACAAAATTAGCAAAATACACAGCTGTTGATGATTTTGGTACAATAATCAATCCTTTAGTAGTTGAAGGTCAAGTTCATGGAGGTTTAGCACAAGGGATTGGACAAGCTCTCTATGAAAATTGTCATTACGATGAATCAGGTCAATTAGTTACAGCATCTTATATGGATTATACAATGCCTAGGGCTGATAATTTTCCTGAGTTTACTTTAGGATTTACTTGCACGCCAGCAACCTCAAACCCACTTGGAACTAAAGGTTGCGGAGAAGCTGGAGCCATTGCAGCTCCACCAGCGGTGATGAATGCTGTAATGAATGCTATTGGAACAGAAATTTCAATGCCAGCAACTGCAGAAAAAGTTTGGAAAGCATGTAACGGAAATAAAAAAAGAAATTCGGAAGCAGCTTAAGGAGAAAATATGAAAACATTCAATTATCATTCAGCAAAAGATGTTAAAGAAGCTTCAAAGTTAGCTTCATCAAACTCTGCTTTTTTGGCTGGAGGTATGA
>CACAHI010000004.1 GCA_902532225.1 uncultured Pelagibacteraceae bacterium | reverse complement strand
TAATTTTAGCAATGAATTTAATACAGCATTATGTTGGTGGTAATCTAATTTCAGGTTCGTCTGATAAAAAAGGAAAAGTTTTTAATCCAGCAACTGGAGAACAAAAATCAGAAGTAATTTTAGCAAATAAAACAGATTTAAATAAAGCAGTTGATATTGCAAAAAAAGCATTTGAGACTTGGTCAACGAAACCAGCGTTACAAAGAGCTAGAGTGATGTTCAAATTTAAGGAATTAATAGAAAAGAACTCAGAGGAAATTACTGAACTTATAGTTTCTGAGCATGGAAAAGTTTATGAGGATGCAAAAGGATCTTTGACAAGAGGACTAGAAGTAGTTGAGTTTGCATGCGGAATTCCTCAAGTGTTAAAAGGTGAATTTTCTGAAAATGTAGGAACAAACGTGGATAGCTGGTCAATGCGACAACCATTAGGAGTTGTTGTAGGAATAACGCCATTCAATTTTCCTGCTATGGTTCCTATGTGGATGTTTCCAATAGCAATTGCATGTGGAAATACTTTTATTTTAAAACCATCCGAGAAAGATCCATCATGCTCAATAAAGTTGGCTCAACTTTTAAAAGAAGCAGGGTTACCCGATGGAGTGTTTAACGTAATCAATGGTGATAAAGAATCGGTGGATGCAATTTTAGAAAATAAAGACGTAAAAGCAGTAAGTTTTGTAGGTTCAACTCCTATTGCAAAATATATTTATGAAAATGCAGCAAAAAATGAAAAAAGAGTTCAGGCTTTAGGAGGAGCAAAAAATCATTTAGTTGTAATGCCAGATTGCGACATTGATGGTGCAGTTAATGGATTAATGGGAGCAGCATACGGGTCTGCCGGAGAAAGATGTATGGCGCAATCAGTTGCCGTTGCCGTTGGAAATATAGGTGATGAACTTGTTTCGCGTTTATCGAAAAAAGTAGAGGCATTAAAAGTAGGACCGGGCATGGATAAAAGTTCTGAAATGGGGCCATTAGTAACTAGAGAACATTTAAAAAAAGTAAGTGGATATGTAGATTTAGGTGTTAAAGAAGGAGCAAATTTAGTTGTTGATGGAAGAAATTTAAAACTACAAGGTTATGAAAATGGTTTTTTCATAGGAGGATGTCTATTTGATAATGTAAAAAAAGATATGAGAATCTATAAAGAAGAAATATTTGGACCAGTTTTATCAGTTGTCAGAGTTAAAACCTTTGAAGATGCAACTAAATTAATTAACGAACATGAATATGGTAATGGTGTAAGTATTTATACCAGAGACGGGGATACCGGAAGAACTTTTGCTAGCAAAATTCAGGTAGGTATGGTTGGAATTAATGTACCAATACCTGTTCCAATGGCATTTCATAGTTTTGGTGGATGGAAAAGATCATTATTTGGAGATAGTGCAATGCATGGAATAGAAGGAGTAAGGTTCTATACAAAATTAAAAACAATAACATCAAGATGGCCTTCTGGAATAAGATCAAATCCAGAATTTGTAATGCCAACAATGAAATAAAAAAAAATATGAAAAAAATATCTTTAATAGGAGCAGGTCAAATTGGTGGAACATTAGCACATTTAATTGGTTTAAAAGAATTAGTAGATGAAGTTGTTTTATTTGATGTTGCAAGTGGCATTGCTAAAGGAAAAGCTTTAGATATAGCCCAATCCTCATCGGTCGATGGCTTTAAAGTTAATTTATCAGGAACAGATAATTATGAAGATATCAAAGACTCAAATGTAATAATCATAACCGCAGGTGTTCCAAGAAAACCAGGAATGAGTAGAGATGATTTATTAGGAATAAATTTAAAAATAATTAAACAAGTAGCCGAAGGTGTAAAAAAAAATGCCCCCAAAGCTTTTGTAATATGTATTACAAATCCTTTGGATGTTATGGTTATGGCATTTCAAAAATACTCTGGATTACCGACAAATAAAGTTGTTGGTATGGCAGGAATATTAGATAGTTCAAGATTCAAGTTATTTTTATCACTTGAACTTAAAGTTCCAGTAAAAGAAATAGAAGCAATGGTTATGGGTGGTCATGGAGATACAATGGTCCCATTGCCAAGATTCACAAAAGTTTCAGGTAAACCATTATTAGACTTAGTTGAGGAAGGAAAATTATCATTAAAGAGATTAGAAGAAATCAATCAAAGAACTAGAGATGGAGGTGCTGAAATAGTTAAATATTTAGAAAAGGGTTCTGCATTTTATGCGCCTGCAGCATCAGGAGTTCAAATGGCAGAAGCATACTTAAATGATCAAAAAAAATTACTACCTTGTGCTGTTCATCTTAATGGGGAATATGGTGTAAAAAATATTTTTGCTGGCGTTCCAGTTATAATAGGTAAAGATGGAGTAGAAAAGATAGAAGAAATAAACTTAGATGAAAAGGAAAAAAATCAATTTATGAATTCAATAGAGGCAGTTAAAAAATTATGGGAAGCGGCCTCAGTAATTGATAAAGATCTTTCTAAATAATAATGAATATTCACGAGCACCAAGCTAAGCAAATTTTAAAAAAATATGGTGCAGTTGTACCAGAAGGAATTGTTGCATTTTCAGTTGAAGAATTGGTAGAAAAAGCAAAATCATTAAAAACAGAAAAATTTGTTCTAAAAGCACAGATTCATGCTGGTGGTAGAGGAAAAGCTGGTGGAGTAAAAATTTTAAATACAATAGAAGAGCTAAGTGTGGCTGCTCATGAATTATTGGGTAAAAATTTGATAACTCACCAAACAGGGCCCAAAGGTAGAGAAGTTAAAAGATTATATGTTGAAGTTTCTTCAAAGATATTAAAAGAATTTTACTTATCTTGTTTAGTAGATAGAGCAAGTTCAAAAATAGCATTTATTTCAAGTGATCAAGGAGGAATGGATATAGAAGAAGTTGCAAACAAAACACCTAATAAAATAATTACTACTAAAGTAGATTTTGAAAAAGAAATTTCAGATGTAAGTTGTGAAAATATTATAAAAATATTTAATTTAAATAATGAAAATAAAAGTGAAGCAGTAAAATTAATTAAATCTATATACAAAATGTTTGTTAGTACAGATGCTAGTATGGTTGAAATAAATCCACTAATTTTGACTAAAGACAAAAAAATAGTTTGCTTAGATGCAAAAATTAATTTTGATGATAATGCTTTATTTAAACATAAAGAAATTGCCGAACTTAGAGATTTGAATGAAGAAGAACCAACAGAGACCGAAGCTAATAAGTACGATTTAGCTTATATAAAATTAGATGGTAGTATTGGATGTATGGTAAATGGTGCAGGATTAGCTATGGCAACAATGGATATAATTAAATTATATGGTGAAGAACCAGCTAATTTTTTAGATGTGGGAGGAGGCGCATCAAAAGAGAAAGTTTCTGCAGCTTTTAAAATAATTTTGTCAGATAAAAATGTAAAAGGAATCCTGATAAATATTTTTGGAGGTATTATGAAATGTGATGTGCTAGCACAAGGTGTAGTTGATGCAGCTAAAGAAATTAAAATTGATGTACCGTTAGTCGTTAGGCTTGCTGGTACTAATTTTGAAAAAGGTAAAAAAATTTTAGATAATTCTGGTTTAAAAATAATTTCAGCATCTAATTTATCAGATGCAGCAAAAAAAATTGTTAAAGAAATAAAATAAAATGGCAGTATTAATTAACAAAAATACAAAAGTTATCTGTCAGGGATTCACAGGATCCCATGGCACATTTCACTCTGAACAATCAATTAAGTATGGAACAAATTTAGTAGGAGGGGTGACACCCAAAAAAGGTGGCCAAACTCATCTTGATAGACCTGTATTTAATACTGTTGCTGAAGCAAAAAAATCTACCGATGCAAATGCTACAATGATCTATGTTCCTGCTAGATTTGCAGCAGATGCAATAATTGAAGCCATAGATGCCAGCATAGATCTTATTGTTTGTATAACTGAAGGAATTCCAGTTCTAGATATGTTAAAAGTTAAAAAGCATTTACTAAAATCTAAATCAAGATTAATAGGTCCAAACTGTCCAGGTATAATTACCCCAGGTGAATGTAAAATTGGAATTATGCCAGGCAACATTCATAAAAAAGGAACAGTAGGCATAGTTTCTAGATCTGGAACTTTAACCTATGAGGCTGTTGCACAAACAACAGAAAATGGACTGGGACAATCCACATGTATAGGTATTGGTGGCGATCCCATTAATGGAACTAATTTTATAGATTGTCTTGATTTATTTTTAAATGATCCTGAAACAGAGTCCATATTAATGATTGGTGAGATAGGTGGTTCCGCTGAAGAAGAAGCATCTGAATTTGTTAAAAATCATAAAATAAAAAAACCCATTGTTGGATTTATTGCGGGCATAACAGCTCCACCAGGAAGAAGAATGGGTCACGCTGGAGCCATAATATCCAGGGGGAAAGGTAGTGCAGAGGAAAAAATTAAAATTATGGAAAATGCTGGAATTACTATAGCTAAATCACCAGCAGATATTGGAATAACTCTTTATAAAAAATTGTCACTTTAAAATATTTAATACAAATACTATACTAAAACTATTAAATTAATGAGTTCATCAAAAAATTTGGAATATGAAAAATCGTCTTTTTTAAGTAAGTCGAATAGTGCCTTTATAGAGGAAATGTATATTCGATTTATTGAAAAAGATCCAAATCTACCCGAGAGTTGGAAAAAATATTTTGAAACATTGGATGATGATATTCAATCTGTAATAAAAGAAATTGAAGGCCCAACGTGGCAACCCAATAAAAAAAAAATAAATATTAAAAGTTCATCAAAAAATAACAACGAAAAAGTTTTATCAACAGACGATTCTGAACATAGCAAAAATCAATCTATAAAAGCAATCGCGCTTATTAGAGCCTACAGAATAAGGGGTCACTTGATTGCAAATCTAGATCCTCTTGGAATGATGGATAGAGAATATATCCACGATCTACATCCAGAGGATCATGGTTTTAAAAAAGAAGATTATGATAAAAAAATATTTTTAGGATCATATATGGATACTGACGGTTACTCTTCTATCAATGAAATTCTTCCAAAGTTAAGAAAAATTTATTGTTCTTCGATAGGTGTAGAGTATATGCATATTTCAGATCCAGTCGAAAAAGTTTGGTTCAGAAATAGAATGGAGAATAAAGAAAATGAACTTAAATTTACTGATCATGGGAAAAAAGCGATATTAAATAAAATTATTCAAGCTGAAGGATTTGAAAAATTTCTTGCTAAAAAATTTGTTGGAACAAAAAGATTTGGTTTAGATGGAGCAGAATCTCTAATTCCTGCATTAGAACAAATAATTAAACGAGGTGGTCAACTAGGAGTAAAAGAAATTAAAATTGGCATGCCACATCGTGGAAGATTAAATGTTTTAGCAAATGTTTTACAAAAATCTTATAAGAGAATTTTTAATGAATTCGCTGGAGAATTTACTAATACTCATGAAGAATCTGCTGGAGATGTAAAATATCATTTAGGAGCTTCATCAAATAGAGAATTTGATGGCAAATCTGTTCATGTAAGTTTAACTGACAACCCATCGCATTTGGAAGCTGTAGATCCAGTTGTTCTTGGACAAACAAGAGCAAAACAATTTTTTCATAAGGATTTAAAAAGAAACAAAGTAATTCCAATATTAATTCACGGTGATGCTGCTTTTGCAGGACAAGGAATAGTTGCTGAATGTTTTGCTATGTCTGGTTTACCAGGTCATAATACTGGAGGAACAATTCATATTATTGTTAATAATCAAATTGGATTCACAACCAGTCCAAGGTTTGCAAGATCAAGCCCTTACCCATCTGATTTAGGTAAAGTTGTTGATGCTCCTATTTTGCATTGTAACGGTGATGATCCGGAATCCGTTGTTCATTGTGCAAAAATTGCAATCGAATTTAGACAACAATTTAACAAAGATGTTGTGATTGATATGATTTGTTACCGTAGATTTGGTCATAACGAAGGTGATGAGCCATCATTTACTCAACCTTTAATGTATAAAAAAATTAGACAACATCCTACAACATTAAATGTTTATGGAGCAAAATTGGTTAAAAATGGAACTCTTATTGAGGAAGAATTTAATAAAATGATGAAAAATTTTCAGAGTTTATTAGATGAACAATATAAAACTGCAAAAGATTATAAACCTAAAATTGAATGGTACGAAGGAACTTGGTCAAGATATAAACCAGAAAAAGGAAAAGATAAAAGAGGAAAAAGTGGGGTAGATTTAAATAAAATTCAGAAAATCTCTGAAAAAATAAACAACGTACCTTCAGAAGTTAGTATTCATAAAACAATCTCTAAAATTCTAGAACTAAGAAAACAATCAATAATTAAAAAAAAAGGGATAGATTGGTCCACAGCAGAATCTTTAGCATTTGCAACTCTTCTCGAGGAGGGATACCCCGTAAGATTAGTAGGTCAGGATTCTGGCAGAGGTACTTTCAGTCAAAGACACTCTGTTTTAAGAAATCAAATAGATAATTCAAGGTATGTTCCTTTAAATAATATTTCAAATAATCAAAAAAAATTTGAAGTAGTTGATAGTTTTTTGTCAGAGTTAGCTGTCCTAGGATTCGAATATGGTTATAGTTTAGTTGAACCAAGCACATTGACTATCTGGGAAGCACAATTTGGAGATTTTGCTAATGGAGCTCAAATAATCATAGACCAGTTTATTGCGTCAGGTGAAAGAAAATGGTCCAGAGCTAGTGGACTTGTAATGCTTTTACCACACGGTTATGAAGGACAAGGCCCCGAACATTCATCTGGAAGACTAGAAAGATTTCTTCAATTATGTGCACAAGATAATTTACAAGTTATGAATTGTACCACTCCAGCAAACTATTTTCATGCTTTAAGACGTCAAATCCATAGAGATTTTAGAAAACCCTTAGTTATTATGACACCTAAATCTCTTTTAAGAAATAAACTTTGTATATCTAATTTAGAAGATTTTAGTAAAAAAAATTCTTTTCATAGAGTCCTTTGGGACCATGCTATTGATCCAAACGAGAATAGTTTTATCAAACTAAAAAAAAGTAATGAAATAAGAAAAGTAATCTTATGTTCAGGTAAAATATATTTTGATCTTTTAGATGCTAGAGAAAAATTAAAAGTAAATGACATAGTTATATTTAGAATAGAACAATTATATCCATTTCCCGCCAAACCCTTGGTTAAAGAGATAAAAAAATATGCTAAAAATGCTAAATTTTACTGGTGTCAGGAAGAACCAAAAAATATGGGTGCTTGGCTTTTAGTGCGTGATTATATTCAGTGGTCTTTAAATTATATTGGAGCTAAAAATAAAGAAATCATGTATATTGGCAGAAACCCAGCTGCATCGCCTGCTACAGGTTATGCAAAAAGACATTCTGCTCAACAAAAAGAAATTATAGAAAAGGTTTTTAAATAATGAGTGAAAAGATTTTAGTACCTGAACTTGGAGAAAGTATTACTGAAGCTACATTAGCTAAGTGGCTTAAAAAAAAAGGTGATACCATCAATGCAGACGAACCTGTAGTTGAACTAGAAACAGAAAAAGTGAATCTTGAAGTACCTTCTCCAATTACGGGAGTAGTCTCTGAAGTTAATTTTAAAAATGGAGATACGGTTGAAGTAGGAGCGGTACTCGGAACAATTATCGAGTCACAAAATAAAAAAATTGAAAAAATCAAAACTGTTGAAAAAATAAAATCTAGTAATTTTCAAAATGTAATTAAATTAAAAGAAAATAAAGAAGATGAAATAAAAATATTTGAAGAAAGTAAAAAAGAAAATAATAATTTTAAAAAAGAGAATAAAGATTCAGAAGAACCACTGATATTAACTGAAGAAATTCCAAAGAAACCAAAAAAAGAAGAAAAACCTTTGTCGCCTGCGGTTAGAAAAATTGTTGCTGAAAAAAAAATTAAAATAGAAGAAATAAAAGGAACTGGAAAAGATGGTAGAATTTTAAAAGGCGATCTAATCAATTTGATGGGGGCAAAACCGCAACCATCTCAAAGAAAAATTCAGTATGGTGAGGAAGAAAGAATTAAAATGTCAAGATTGAGACTGACTATAGCTAAAAGACTAAAAGAAGCACAAGAAAATGCCGCAATGCTTACAACGTTTAATGAAGTTGATATGTCAAATATAATGTCGATGAGAAAAGAGAACCAAGAAGATTTTCAAAATAGATATGGAGTAAAACTTGGGTTTATGTCTTTTTTTGTTAAAGCTTGTGTTGTTGGTTTAAAGTTATTCCCTGCCATAAATGCTGAAATTCAAGGACAAGAAATTGTTTATAAAAATTATTATAATATTAGCATTGCAGTTGGTACCGAAAAAGGATTAGTAGTTCCGGTAGTTAAAAATGCTGATGAACTATCTTTTGCAGATATAGAAAAAAATATCAAAATTTTGTCAGAAAAAGCAACTTCAGGAAATTTGAGCATAGAAGATTTGCAAGGTGGAACTTTTACAATAAGCAATGGAGGAGTATATGGTTCTATGCTTTCCACGCCAATTTTAAACCTGCCACAATCTGGTGTTCTAGGAATGCATAATATTGTTGAAAGACCAATAGCTATAAATGGTGAGATTAAAGTTAGGCCTGTAATGTACCTAGCACTTTCTTATGATCATAGAATTATAGATGGCAAAGATTCGGTATCTTTTTTAAAAACAGTAAAAGATAATTTACAAGATCCAAGAAGATTATTTTTAAATATTTAAATGTCAGAAAAATTTGATGTAACAGTTATTGGTGGTGGTCCTGGAGGATATGTATGTGCAATTAGACTTTCTCAACTTGGATTAAAAACCGCCTGTATAGAGTCTAGAGGATCATTAGGTGGAACATGTTTAAATGTGGGATGTATACCATCAAAAAGTTTATTAAATTTGTCGGAAAATTTTACCAAGGCCAAAAACTTTTCAAAATTAGGTATAGAAATATCTGATTTAAAATTAAACCTTGATAAAATGATGAAAAACAAAGAAAAAGCTGTTACTATTTTAACAAAAGGTGTCGAATTTTTATTTAAAAAAAATAAAGTTTCTTACTTTAAAGGGGTAGGAAAATTTAAATCAAAAAATAAAATATCAATTATTGATAACAATAACCAAGAAATATTGATTGAAACTAAAAGTACTGTTATTGCAACAGGTTCTGAACCAACTTCTATACCAGGAGTTAATTTTGACGAAACCCAAATATTATCATCAACAGGAGCGTTATCTTTAAAAAAGGTTCCAAAAAAAATGATAGTAGTCGGAGGAGGTTATATTGGTTTAGAAATGGGTTCAGTTTGGTCACGGTTAGGATCAGAAGTTCATGTTATTGAATTTTTAGACTTTATAACTCCGGGGATGGATAGAGAAATTTCTAACGAATTTATGAAAATACTTACCAAACAAGGTATTAAATTTCATTTAAAAACAAAAGTTGAAAAAGTGTCTAAATCAAAAGAATCAGTTTTAATAGATGTTTTAAATAGTGAAGGTAAAAAAGAAAAACTTGATTGCGATGTAGTTTTGATATCAATAGGAAGAAAACCAAATACAAAAAGTTTAAATTTAGATGGGGCTGACATCAAAATTGATGAAAAAGGAAAGATTAAAGTAAACAAAAAATTTCAAACTAATATTTCGGATGTTTATGCTATAGGAGATGTTATAGATGGTCCAATGTTGGCTCATAAAGCTGAAGAGGAGGGGATAGCTGTTGCAGAATTAATTGCTGGTCAATCAGGTCATGTAAACTACGATGTGATACCGGGCGTAATATATACCAAACCTGAGGTTGCGTATGTTGGAAAGACAGAAGAAGAATTGAAAAATTCTAATAAGATTTATAAAATTGGCAAATTTCCATTTATGGCAAATTCAAGAGCTAAAGCTATTGATGAAGCAGAGGGTTTCGTTAAAATATTAGCAGACAGTTCAACGGATAAGGTTCTTGGGGTTCATATAATCGGTCCTCATGCAGGGGAAATTATAGCCGAAGTTGCAGTAGCAATGGAATTTGGAGCAAGTTCTGAGGATATAGCACGAACATGTCATGCTCATCCAACATTTTCAGAAGCTATTAAAGAAGCAGCATTATCTGTAGATAAAAGACAAATTCACTCATAATATATTTTCATATTAAAATATGAAAATACCAGTTTTAATCCCAAATATTTTTGACCATCCATTTACATACGAAAGTGAAATTAATGTTAATAAAGGAGATTATATAACAGTACCTTTTGGAAAATCTCAAAAAGTTGGTGTAGTTTGGGATAATTTTGAAAAGCAAAGTAAAAAAAATTTTAAATTAAAAAAAATAATTAAAAAGCTTGAAATAGTACCATTAAATTCTTGCACAATCAGTTTTTTGAATTGGTTTTCAGAATACAACTTAATTCCAAAAGGCATGGCTCTAAAGCTTCATTTATTAAGTGGTGATGCGATAGAAAAATATAAAGATAAAGATTACGAAATTTATAATACTTCATTTAAGAAAAAAAATTACCAACTAACTGATGATCAAGAAAAAGTTTTAGATGAGTTGCAAATTAATAATGATAGATTTAGAGTTCATTTACTGCAAGGATCCACTGGATCAGGAAAGACAATTGTATATTTTAAAGAGATAGAAAAAAAAATTACTGATGGTTATCAAGTTCTTATTCTTCTTCCAGAAATTGGGTTAACAAATGATTTTGAAAAAAAATTCAGAGATTTTTTTGGATTTAATCCAGCAATATGGCATTCAGGAATAAGTAAAAAAAATAAAAAAATTATCTGGAGCGGATTAGCTATAGGAAAAATTAAAGTTGTAATAGGAGCAAGGTCGGCACTTTTTTTACCATTTAAAAAGATCGGAATGATAATAGTTGACGAAGAACACGATCAATCATTTAAGCAAGATGAAGGAATTATTTATAATGCAAGGGACATGGCAATTTCTCGAGCATCATTTGAAAATATACCAATAAATCTTGTTACAGCAGTTCCTTCTATAGAAACATATGAAAATGTAAAAAAAAATAAATATTCATTTTCACGCTTAATTAAAAGGTATAAGGATGCTGATCATCCAATTCATGAAGTAATTGATTTAAAAAAATATAAACTTGGTAAAAAATCATGGATTGCATCAAAAACTTTAGAAAAAGTTCAATATCATTTAAGTAAAGGAGACCAGGTGCTTTTCTTTTTAAATAGAAGAGGTTTTTCTCCTTTTGTTTTTTGTAAAAATTGTATGAATGTTTTTGCCTGTAAAAATTGTTCAATAAACTTAGTTTACCACAAAAATAAAAATATTCTTTTATGCCATTACTGTGGTTACAAAACAGGTTTAGAAAGAAAATGCGATGAGAAAAAAATTTGTGATTATGTATTTAGTGGACCTGGAGTAGAAAAAATATTTGAAGAAGTAAAAAGATTGTTCCCTAATTATAAAACTTTAATTTTTTCTAGTGATACAATGAATAAAAAATCATCAAAAGACTTATTAGAAAAAATAATTAATAATCAAATTCAAATTTTAATTGGAACACAATTAATTTCTAAAGGATTTCATTTTCCACATCTAAACTGTATAGTTGTATTAGATATAGATTTATCATCCAAAGGATTTGATTTAAGAAGTGCTGAAAAAAATTTACAGCTGTATCATCAATTATCTGGTAGGGCCGGAAGAACTGGAAATCCAGCTATAGTATATTTTCAAACATATAATTTAAAAAATAGTATAATAAATCAACTTACCGATGAAGATCCTTTAAATTTTTTAGAAAAAGAATTAAATTTAAGAAAGGAAAATAATCTGCCACCATATGAGAGATTTATTTCTTTAATTTTAACATCCAATAATGAAAAAAAATTAGAAATAGAGTCACAAAAACTAAAAAAAAATCTTTTAAATAATATAAAAGCAAAAATTCTAGGACCAGTTAATGCTCCAATTTTTCGAATTAAAAGAAAATTTAGAAATAGATTATTAATAAGATCTAGTAAGAACAAAAAAATTCAAAAAAACCTTTCAAATGTCCTAAAAAATTATAAATTCCCGTCAGGAATAAAACTGACAGTTGATGTTGATCCAATTACCTTTAATTAATAGCGTAAATATTGGGTTTTTAGACAATCTGTTGCTTGAAGAGGCTTTATTGTTATGCTAATTAATTTCAAATTTTTAAATTTCTAATTATCAAAGGTACAAAATTGAGTAATAATTCTTCAGTTTCATCTCAAAATAGTTATTCCCAAGCTTTGTATGAGCTATCAAAGGAAGATAATTCGATAGAAATCATAGAAAAAGAAATTTCAGCCATTTTAAGATTACTTTTAGAAAATAAAGATTTTAAAAGATTAATAAAAGATCCAACCATTAAAGAAAAAGAATTATCAAGCACTATAAATGCAATATCTGATAAATTTGAATTTAATTTATTGCTTATAAAATTTTTAAATTTTTTGATAACAAAAAGAAGATTATTCTATTTAGAACATATACTTAAAGATTTTTTGTCAATATGTTCAAAACAAAGAGGAGAAGTGTCTGCTAAGCTTCTTTCTTCTAAAGATCTTAGCGAAAGTGAAATAAATAAAATTAAAGAAGAATTATCTAAAAACTTTGCTTCTAATATTAATTTGAGTTACAAATTTGATCCATCTTTAATCGGTGGTCTAGTTATTCAAATTGGGAGTATAATGATTGACACTTCAATAAAAAGTAAATTACAACAAATTGAAAATAAAATGATAGAGGCGTAAATGGATATAAATCCTTCAGAAGTAACCAAAATATTAAAAGAACAAATAAAAAAAGTAGGAGAAAAGGCAGAGATATCCGAAGTAGGCCAAGTACTGTCAGTAGGCGACGGTATAGCTAGAATCTATGGACTTGACAATGTTCAAGCAGGGGAAATGGTAGAGTTTTCTGATGGTTCAAAAGGAATGGCATTAAATTTAGAAAGTGACAATGTTGGTGTTGTAATTTTTGGAGAGGATAGAGCTATTAAAGAAGGAGATACTGTCAAAAGAACAGGAGCTATTGTAGATACACCAGTCGGAAAAGAATTATTAGGTCGAGTAGTAGATGGATTAGGAAATCCAATAGATGGAAAGGGTGCTTTAGACAAAGGAGTTAAAAGAAGCAGAGTTGAAGTAAAAGCTCCTGGAATAATTCCTCGAAAGTCGGTTAATGAGCCAATGCAAACAGGACTTAAGTCAGTTGATAGTTTAGTTCCAATTGGTAGAGGACAAAGAGAACTAATTATTGGAGATAGACAAACAGGAAAAACTGCTGTTGCAATTGATGCAATTATAAATCAAAAAAAAATAAATGAATCAGATGATGAAAAACAGAAGTTGTATTGCGTATATGTAGCAATTGGTCAAAAAAGATCTACAGTTAGACAGATTGAAAAGACTTTAGAAGAAGCTGGAGCAATGGAATACACAACAATAGTTGCTGCTACAGCTTCAGATGCTGCCCCACTTCAATTTTTAGCACCTTATACAGGCTGTGCTATGGGTGAATATTTTAGAGATAATGGAATGCATGCCTTGATTATTTATGATGATTTATCTAAACAAGCAGTAGCTTATAGACAAATGTCTTTGTTGTTAAGAAGACCTCCAGGCAGAGAAGCTTACCCAGGTGATGTATTTTACTTACATAGCAGGTTACTTGAAAGAGCAGCCAAACTTAGTGATGAACATGGAGGAGGATCTTTGACAGCACTTCCAATAATAGAAACTCAAGGTGGAGATGTTTCGGCTTTTATACCTACCAACGTTATATCAATAACCGATGGACAAATATTTCTAGAGACAAATTTGTTTAACCAAGGTATTCGACCAGCAATTAACGTTGGTTTATCAGTATCTAGAGTTGGTTCATCTGCTCAAACAAAGGCAATGAAAAAGGTTTCTGGATCTATGAAACTAGAACTTGCACAGTACAGAGAAATGGCAGCATTTGCACAATTTGGATCAGACTTAGATGCTTCTACTCAAAAACTTTTAAATAGAGGATCTAAACTGACTGAACTTTTAAAACAAAAACAATATTCGCCAATGACTGTTGCAGAACAAGTGATTTCAGTTTTTTGTGGAGTCAGAGGGTATTTGGACAACATAGAGCAAAAAAATATTGCAGAGTTTGAGACAAAAATTATCGAAAAATGTAAATCAGAAAAACCTGAAATACTAAACGCAATATCAAGTTCGGGTAAACTTGAAGAAAATACTGAAAAATTATTAGTAGAAACAATAACAGAACTTAAAAAAAATTTTAACTCTTAAAAAATGGCAAGTTTAGACGATTTAAAAAAAAGAATAACAAGCGTAAAATCTACGCAAAAAATTACCAAAGCCATGAAAATGGTTGCAGCTGCAAAACTCAGAAGGGCCCAAGAAAATGCAGAAAAAGGAAGACCATATTCTGATAAAATGCACAATATAATTCTTAATCTTTCAAATGGCATTTCTGACAAAGAAAATGCTCCAAAATTACTCAAAGGATCAGGAAACGATAAAACACACTTATGCGTTGTTTTAACCTCAGACAGAGGTTTATGCGGAGGATTTAATAGCAATATTATTAAAAAAGCAAAGTCTTACTTTCAAAAAATTTTGAATGAAGGAAAAAGCTTAAAAATTATTACTGTTGGGTCAAAAGGTTATGATCAATTAAAAAGAGTTTACAGTGACAAGATTATAGAAAAAATTTCATTTAAAGAATCAAAAAATGTAAATTATTTTGATGCAGAAAAAGTTGGTAAAATTATAATTGATAATTTTTATAAAAATGAATTTGATGTATGCACAATTTTTTATAACCGATTTAAAAATGTTATTACTCAAATACCACAGGAACAACAAATAATTCCTTTAAAAGCATCTGAGTCAAAAAAAGACTCTTCAGTTGAAGATAACTATGAATTTGAACCAGAGGAGGATGAAATTTTAAGTAATTTACTTCCAAAAAATATTTCAACTCAGATTTTTAAAGCAATGCTTGAAAATTCAGCTAGTGAACAAGGATCAAGAATGACTGCAATGGATAATGCAACCCGAAATGCAGGTGAAATGGTTGATAAACTTACTATTCAGTATAATAGAAGTCGTCAAGCAGCAATTACTAAAGAATTAATTGAAATTATATCAGGAGCGGAAAGTTTATAGTTATGAAAAAAGGAAAAATTACTCAAGTAATAGGAGCAGTAGTAGATGTAAGGTTTGATGGAGATTTGCCTGAAATTTTAACAGCGCTTGAATGTAAAAATGGCGAAAACAAATTAGTCTTAGAAGTAGCTCAACATTTAGGAGAATCAAGTGTTAGAACTATTGCAATGGATGCTACGGAAGGCTTAAAAAGAGGAGATGAGGTAATCGATACTGGTTCTCCTATAAAAGTTCCAGTTGGACCAGAAACACTTGGAAGAATTATTAATGTAGTTGGTGATCCAATTGATGAAAAAGGGGAAGTTAAAACTAAAGAAAGCTGGCCCATTCATAGAACGGCACCCGAATTTAATGACCAGTCTACTGAAACAGAAATTTTAGTAACAGGAATTAAGGTTGTTGACTTATTAGCACCTTATGCAAAAGGCGGTAAAATAGGTTTATTTGGAGGTGCTGGTGTAGGAAAAACAGTTATCATCATGGAACTTATAAACAATATTGCTAAAGCACATGGTGGCTTTTCAGTTTTTGCTGGCGTTGGAGAAAGAACAAGAGAAGGAAATGATCTTTATCATGAAATGATAGAGTCAGGCGTAATTAAACCAGAAGGACCTGGATCAAAAGCAGCTTTAGTGTATGGCCAAATGAACGAGCCACCAGGAGCAAGGTCAAGAGTTGCGTTAACAGGTTTAACTGTTGCAGAATATTTTAGAGATCAAGAAGGACAGGACGTTCTTTTCTTTGTAGACAATATTTTTAGATTTACTCAAGCAGGATCTGAAGTTTCAGCACTACTTGGAAGAATTCCATCAGCAGTAGGATATCAACCTACTTTAGCAACTGATATGGGAAATTTACAGGAGAGAATTACAACAACAAACAAAGGCTCTATAACATCTGTGCAAGCAATTTATGTACCTGCAGATGACTTAACAGATCCAGCACCAGCAACTTCATTTTCTCACTTAGACGCCACAACCGTATTGTCTAGACAAATCGCTGAACTTGGAATTTATCCAGCAGTTGACCCTTTAGACTCTACATCTAGAATTTTAGATCCAAGAATTGTTGGCGATGAACATTATAGAGTTGCTAGAGAAGTACAAAAAGTTCTTCAAACCTACAAGTCTTTACAAGATATTATTGCAATTTTAGGTATGGACGAATTATCAGAAGAGGACAAATTAACAGTTGCTAGAGCTAGAAAAATTCAAAGGTTTCTTTCGCAACCTTTCTTTGTAGCAGAAGTATTCACAGGTTCACCGGGTAAGCTAGTTGATTTAGAGTCCACTATAAAAGGATTTGATGCAATTTGTAAAGGTGAGTATGATCATTTACCTGAAGCAGCTTTTTATATGGTGGGAACAATAGAAGAAGCAATCGAAAAAGCTGAAAAAATGGCTAAAGAAGCTGCAGCATAATGAGTGAAGAATTTAAAGTTGAGATAATAAATCCTGAAAAATCATTTATTTCTAAAGATAAAGTAACCGAAGTTGTTGTTCCTGCGTATGAGGGTGACATAGGAATATTGAAAGATCATATATCTATCATATCCTTTCTTAAGCCTGGAATAATAAAAATTTTAGAAAAAAATGAAGAAGAGAGATATTATGTTGAAGATGGAATAATGGAATTTAAAGATAATTCATTATCTATATTAACAAGCTCTATACACAATATAAAAGAAATGAAAAAAAACTCCATTGACGAATCATTAAAAGATGCTGAAAAACTTTTAAACAATGAAAATCTTGATGACCAGGAAAGATTTTTAATTAATCAGAAGATAGATGTTTTAAAATCACTAAGTATTAATTAATAATCTTTTCAACTTCTTCCTTAACCTTTTTATATACTTCGAATTTGAAATCAACGACAGTATCAGTTATATTTTCCAAATTGGTCCATTTCCATTCAAAAAACTCTGGTTTTTTTGTTTTTAAATTGATTTCTTTCTCTTTACCCTCAAATTTAAATATAAACCATTTTTGCCTCTGACCTTTGTATTTACCTTTCCAAATTATTCCTAATAAATTATCTGGTAGATCGTAAGTTAAATATCCTTCAATTTCTTTAATCAATTGTACACTTGTAATGCTGGTTTCTTCTTCTAACTCTCTTAATGCTGCATTTAAATAATCTTCCCCTTCATCAACACCTCCTTGAGGCATTTGCCAATAGTTATTGGGATTGTCTATTCTTTTTCCAACAAATATTTTATTTTTATTATTTAGTAGCACTATTCCAACTCCCTTTCTTAAAGGAAGTTTGTTAAATTCTTTTTTCATTATTAGCCCTTTAAAAGTTTTAGTGCAAATTCTAATTGATTATCAGTATCTGTATCAATTCTGAATTCATCAGTGCTCTCGACAACCTCAATATCAGGCGAAACACCAACTTCTGATATTGAGTCACCAGAAGGCAAATAGTATTTTGAAACTGTTAATCTAATAGCACCTTTATTTTTCATTGGTATGATAGATTGTACAGATCCTTTTCCATAAGTATTTTCACCTATAAGTATAGCTCTTTTATGATCTTTAAGTGCTCCAGCAACTATTTCAGATGCCGAAGCTGAACCATAGTTGATTAGTACAACCAAAGTATTTCCACTTATTATATCTCCTTTTTTTGCAAACCATTTTCTATTTTCAAAAGTTTTTCGACTTTTTGTTGAAACGATTTCTCCGTCATCAAGAAAAAAATCAGAAATCCTTATAGCTTGAGACAACAAGCCTCCAGGATTATTTCTTAGATCTAATATGTATTTTGTAACTTTTTTATTTTTTTTAAATTCTTTAACTTTTTTTTTTATTTGATCACTGCTATTTTCATTAAATGCGGTAAGTCTAATATATCCTACATTTTCAATTAACTTAGTTTTAACTGATTGAATTTTAATTATTTCTCTAGTTATTTTAAATATTAAAGATTTTTTAGTACCAGGTCTTCTTACTGTTATCTCTATATCAGAATTTACTGGTCCTCTCATTAGCTCTACTGCCTCATTCAATGATTTTCCTTGAACCTGCACATCATTAATTTTAACAATATAATCACCAGCCTTTACGCCAACTTTGTATGCCGGAGAATTATCAATAGGTGAAATTACTTTAACAACACCAGCTTCCATGCTTACCTCAATACCTAGTCCACCAAATTCTCCGCTAGTTTCTGTTTGCATACTCTCATACATTTCTGGACTCATATAAGATGAGTACGGGTCAAGTGATTGAAGAACACCATTTATAGCTGAGTCCATCATTTCATTTTGATTTACCTCATCTACATATTCTTTATTAATTTTATCTAGAACTTCACCAAACAAATCAATTTTTTTGTAAATCTCATCATTTACTGAATAAACAATGTTTGTATAACTTAGAAAAATTAAAAAAAAGAAACTAAATATTTTTTTTTTCATATTATTAATTTTTCCTTAGGAATTAATTCTGACCATATCTTTTCTAACTCATAGAATTTTCTTTTTTCAGGGTTAAAAATATGTACAATTAAATCAATTCCATCAATTAATTTCCAATCGTTACTCTCTTCTCCTTCTATTTTACAATTAACTACTCCATTTTTTTTAAATATATCCAAAACTTGTTCTGATAAGGCCTGAATATGTCTTGATGATGTGCCACTAGCAACTATCATAAAATCAGCAATGGAAGATTTATTTGCTAAATCTATAGTAATTATGTTTAGAGCTTTGTTAGAGTCTAAAGTTTGAATTATTTTTTTTTGTAAATTGGAAATTTTGTCCATTAATTAAAATTAGATTATCAAATTTTTCTTAATTTAGAAGATGAAATATTAACTTTTTTAAATTTTACAAATTCAATATTTTTTTTATTAAATCTTTTAAAAGTTACGGATTTAAATGATTTTTTTTTGTATCCATGTCTATCAAATACCAAAATCTTAGATTTTGATAATATTTTTTTCCAACCATGCCATTTATGAAAACTAATAAGATTATCAGCACCCATAAGAAAATAAATTTCTGAATTATTATATTTTTTTTTTAAATAATTTAATAGTTTTATTGTTTTATTAGATTTGATTTTTTTTTCAAAAAAATCAACTTCAATAAATCTATATTTGGAGCAAATTTTTTTTGCTATTTCAATTCTTTTATTTAAAGATAATAAGCTTTTTTTTTTAAATGGATTTTTTTTAGTTATTGCCCAAACTATTTTATTTATTTTGAATTTTCTTTTTGCTTCTAAAGATATTTTTATATGACCTATATGTGATGGATCAAAAGTTCCACCTAAAATACCTATTTTTTTTTTTAAATTTTTTTTCAATTTATTTTCTTATTTGTCCTGATCCGTATACTTCATACTTATAAGTAACTAACTGATTTAAACCCACTGGACCTCTCGGTGGTAATTTATTAGTTGATATTCCTACCTCGCCACCAAATCCAAATTCACCTCCATCCGCAAATTGTGTTGAAGTATTATGCATTGCTATTGAACTTTTGACATTTTTTAAAAAGTATTTTGCTACTTTTTTATTTTTTGTAATAATTGCATCTGTATGCATTGTTCCATATTTATTTATGTGATTCACAGCATCTATAACATTTTTTACAGACTTAACAGCTACTTTAGCTGACAGATATTCTTTCGACCAACTTTTCTCTTTAGCATTTAAGATATTTCCTTCGAATGTTCTTTTAATTTTTTTATCACCAAAAATAACACAACCTTCATTGATAAGTTTATTTAAAACAGGATTTATAAATTTTTTTAGAATTTTTTCGTGAATCAAAATTGTTTCTGTTGCACCGCATATGCTTGTATTTCTAAGCTTTGCATTATGTATTATTTTAATAGAAGAATTTAAATTTGCTTCTTTATCTATGTAGGTATGGCAAATACCTTCGAGATGTCCAATTATTGGCACTGAACACAGTTTTAGAACTTTTTTTACCAAGTTTTTTCCACCCCTAGGTATTATTACATCTATATATTTTTCCATTTTAGATAATAAAACATCTACTAGTTTTCTATTTTTACTATCAACAAATTGAACATAATTGGGATTAATTTTGCTATTTTTAAGTGCAGTTCTAAATAAATTTGCCAATATTTTATTTGAAAAATAAGCTTCAGAACCTCCTCTTAAAATTACACAATTTCCTGATTTGAAACATAAACTTGAAACATCCGCAGTAACATTTGGTCTACTTTCATAGATTACACCAATAACTCCCAATGGAATAGTAACTCTTTTTATTTTTAAACCATTTGGTCTTGACCATTTTGAAAGCGTTACATTTATTGGATCTTTTAACTTAGAGATAATTTTTATCGATTTAATTATTTGGTTAATTTTTTTTAGATCTAAATTTAGTCTTTTTATAAAGTTTTCCTTTAAACCTTTTTTTCTGGCAAATTTTATATCTTTTTTATTTTCGTTAATAATTTTAAATTTATTTTTATTTATTAGATAAGCATATTTGCTTAATACTTTATTTTTAATTTTAGTATCGATTTTTTCTTTAAATGCTATATGAGCATTAACACCAATTTTTTTTAAATATATATCCATTTAAACTTTAACCATATCATCTTTATGAACTACTTCTGATTTTGTAACATAACCTAATATTTCATTTATTCTATTTGAATGTTGACCTTTAATTTTTGAGATTTCATTTGAATTAAAGGAGCTAAGACCTCTTGCAAATTCATTCATGTTTTTATCAGTTATTTTAATATGATCACCTTTATTAAACTTTCCCTCTGTACTTAATATTCCTGCAGCTAATAAACTTTTACCTTTCTTAAGGGCATTTATTGCTCCATCATCAACAATTAATTTACCTTTTGGAGAAATAGATCCAATAATCCATTTTTTTCTTGCATCTAATTTAGAAATTTTTGGTAAAAACCAAGTGCAAATATTTTTTTCATAGATATTCTTAATTGGTCTATTTGATAAACCATTTGCAATCACCATATAACAACCAGATAATTGACAAATCTTTGCAGCATCAATTTTTGTTTTCATGCCACCAGTACCGTATACTCCAATACTTTTGCTTGCCACTTGTTCGATTTTTGAATTTATATTTTTTACTTCTTTAATCAATTTTCCATCTTTGTAAATTTTTGGATTTTTTGTATATAATCCACTTACATCAGACAAAAGTATTAAACAGTCCGCATTTGAAATTTGAGCTACTCTAGATGCTAATCTATCATTGTCCCCATATTTAATCTCACTTGTTGCTATACTGTCATTTTCATTAACGATTGGAACAAAATTTAATTCAAATAAATTATCAAATGTTCTTTTAGCGTTAATAGCTCTTCTTCGTTGTTCAGTATCTTCAAGAGTAAGTAAAATTTGAGATAAGTTAATTTTTTTAGAACCAAAATTCTTTTTAAATAAGTTCATTAACTCAATTTGACCGATTGATGCAACAGCTTGACTTTTATCTAATTTTAAATTTTTTTTATTAAGTCCTAGTTTTTTACATCCAAGAGCTATGGCTCCAGAACTTACTATAATTACATTTTTTTTTTCTTTTAATAATTGTTTAATATCTCTTGTGAATTCAGATAACCATTTTTTTCTTATAATATTTTTTTCATCTATCAATAAAGATGAACCAATTTTAACAACTATAGTTTTAAAATTTTTAAGGTACATGTTTAATTAATTTAGATTTAATTTTATTTACTGATTTTTTATCCAATATTGAAATAGTTGTAACGTTTTTCTTTATCTTTTTTGTAAATTTGTATTTTTTTTCTTCTAACTCCTTTTTGTCAACTAAATCTATTTTATTTAAAACAATTAATTCATTTTTTTTAAGTAAATCCTGGCTATATTCGCTCAATTCTTTTCTGACTTGCTTGTATGAACCAATTAAATCCTCATTATTTATATCGATTAAGTGTAGCAATGTTTTACATCTTTCAATATGTTTTAAAAATTTTATACCTAAGCCAATACCTTTATGGGCCCCTTCAATTAAACCGGGAATATCAGCTAAAGTAATTTCTTTATCATCATATATAGCTACACCAAGGTTAGGATTAATTGTTGTGAATTTGTAATTTGCAATTTTTGGTGTTGCACTGGTGATTGCTGCTAATAAACTTGACTTACCAGCATTTGGTAAACCAATAATTCCTATATCTGCAATTGTTTTTAATTGAAACCAAATCCAAAATTCTTCGCCTATTGATCCTTTTGTAAATTTTTTTGGCGCTCTATTTGTTGATGATTTAAATCTTGTATTTCCCAAACCAGGTTTTCCTCCTATTGCTGCAGTAAATTTCTGATTTTCTTTTTTAAAGTCATATATTAAAGTTTTATTATCCTCTTCAAATAATTGTGTACCAACTGGTACCTTTAAACATAGATCGGCACCTCCTTTTCCTGTTTGTTTTTTTCCTTTTCCATCTTCTCCTCTTTGAGCTTTAAAGTGTTGCTGATACCTATAATCAATTAAGGTATTGAGATTTCTTTCTGACTTGATAATTACAGAACCTCCTTTCCCGCCATCACCTCCATCAGGTCCTCCAAATTCAATAAATTTTTCTCTTCTAAAACTTGGTGATCCAGAACCTCCGTCACCTGCTTTAATATAGATTTTTACTTGGTCTAAGAATTTCATGATACAACAGCTTTTTTATGTTGTATTAATTAATTGGGCTTTACAGAAACAAAAGTCCTATCTGACTTAGTTTTTCTAAACTCAACAGTTCCTTTAATTTTTGAAAAAATTGAGTGATCTTTTCCCATACCAACATGTTCACCTGGAAAAATTTTTGTTCCTCTTTGTCTTACTATTATATTTCCAGGAATCACCTGTTGACCACCATATTTTTTGACACCCAGTCTTCTTCCTGCGCTGTCCCTTCCATTTCTCGATGATCCACCTGCTTTTTTTGTTGCCATAATTTACCTATTTTATTTAGTCTTTACCTCTTTTTTTTTAAGAGGGCTAGATACTTTTGGGGCTTCAGATAAAACTTTTCCATCTTTAGCAAATATTTTGCTAATTCTAATCAATGAAAATTCTTGCCTATGACCATTTTTTCTTCTTGAGTTTTTTCTTCTTCTTTTTTTAAAAATTAAAACAGTTCTATTTTTTCCATTTTTAATTAAATCTGCTTCAACTTTTGCACCGTTTACTTTTGGATTACCCAATTCCGCTGTTTTGTTGTCTCCATAAGCCAACACTTCTTTAAATTCTATTTTCGAGTTAGGTTTTAAGCTATCTAGCTTTTCAATTTTTAATATTTCCCCAGCTTTAACTTTGTATTGTTTTCCACCCGTTTTTATTACTGCAAAAGACATTATAAATCCTTAATTTTTATAAACTGCAATATAGTTCTAGGTATTTTTTAGTCAAGACGAATAACTTAAAAATTATCCTTTAAATCTCTCAATTTTGAAAAGTCTTCTAAATTTTTTGCTCTTAAAAAAATATTACAAGCCAATTCCTCATCAATTGTAGATGGTATTGTAGGTAAATTTTTTTTTAATTTATCATTAATTTCTAAAACCTTTTTACCTAAATTTTTATTGTTTTTATCGTGCTTAAGACAAAACATAGAATTATTAAGAGTATATTCATGACCACAATAAATTTTTGTACTTAATGGAAGAGTTTTTAGTTTATTTAATGAGTTATACATCTGTTTATAAGTACCTTCAAAAATTCTACCACATCCTAATGAGAAAAGTGTATCTCCTGTAAAGATCATTTTTTCTTTTGAGAAATAAAAACAAATATGACCAGTTGTGTGACCAGGAATATGAATAATTTTTGCCTCAAAATTTTCTCCTTTCCAAATTTGATTATTTTCTACTAAGATATCCATGTTAGGTATTCTATGCTTATCATCTTTAAACCCAACTATTTTAGCTTTATATTTTTTTTTTAAATCATTATTTCCACCAATATGATCATAATGATGATGAGTATTTAGTATAAATTTTAATTTGATATTTTTTTTTTTAATAAAATCAATAACAGGTTCTGCTTCACCGGGGTCTACTATACAAGCATAATTATTTTTTTCATTTATGATAAGGTATGTATAATTGTCCTGCAAACACTTAATTATTTCAACTTTCATATTATTTTTCGATCAAAAAAATTCCTAATTCGGAAAATAAATTTTTAATATTTAAATTTGAACTATTAATTTTAATATTTTTTTTATTACAAAAATTTACAAAATCCTTAATAGTGCACATATGAAGGTTGGGAGTATCATACCACTCATTTGGTAAACTTTTTGTAACTGGCATTGTACCTTGAAAAAGTAAATGGATTCTTACTTTCCAATATCCAAAATTTGGTATTGTAACGATTGCTTTTTTGCCTATTCTTAATAATTCATTTATTACATTTTCAGGATCTAAAAAAGCTTGAAGTGTTTGACTTAAAATAACATAATCAAAAGATAAATCAGGAAATTGTTTTAAATCTTTTTCAGCATTACCTTCAATTACTGTTAATCCTTTTTCAATACATTTTTGGACATTATTTTTTGATATTTCTAAGCCTCTAACATCATTGGTAATTTTTTCATTAATATATTTCATCAATTCACCATCTCCACATCCAACATCTAAGACTTTGGAATTTTTTTTTAATAAGTTAGCTATTATATTAAATTCTTTTTTCATTAATTTTATTATATGAAGTGTTTAAAAAGTTTTTTACTGCATTTAAAAAATCAGGAATATCTAATAAAAAAGAATCATGACCTTTATCAGAAGTTATTTCAGCAAATCCAACATCTTTTCCTATTGCATTTAGTGCAATTACTATTTCACGATTTTCAGATGTAGGATAAAGCCAATCAGAGGTAAAAGAAATAACAAAAAACTTTGTTTTACTTTTTTCAAAAGCTTTTGAAAGATTTCCATTAAATTGTTTTAATAGATCAAAATAATCCATAGCTCTTGTTATATATAAATAACTATTAGCATCGAAACGATCTACAAAAACTGATCCCTGATATCTTAAATAACTTTCTATCTGAAAATCTGCATCAAAACTAAACTTTAAGTCATCTCTTTCTTGCAGCTTTCTTCCAAATTTTTCCTGCAAACCTTTTTTTGACAAATATGTAATATGCGCAGCCATTCTTGCAACAGCTAAACCTTTATCAGGTAATTTTTTATTTTCTTCATAAAATCCATTTGACCAATTATGATCTGCCATTATCGATTGCCTTCCAAGTTCGTTTAATGCAATATTTTGTGCGGAATGACTTGCAGTACAAGCTATAGGAATAGCTGTAACTGATTTATTTGGAAAATTAGATACAAATTGTAATACTTGCATTCCACCCATTGAACCACCAACAACAGAAAATAATTTTTCAATTTTAAAAAATTCTAATAGATGATATTGAGCATTGACCATATCATTTATAGTTATTACAGGAAAATTAGTACCAAAAGGTCTATTGGTCTCAGGGTTAATATTGCTTGGGCCGTAAGAACCCATACATCCACCGATCACATTTGCACAAATTACAAAATATTTATTTGTATCAATAGCTTTTCCTGGTCCCAAAGCATAGGACCACCATCCTTCTTTATTAGTAATAGGATTTTTGCCTGAAGCAAACTGATCTCCTGTAAGAGCATGAAATGCTAGAATTGCATTATCTTTTTTTTCGTTTAGCACACCATATGTTTCATAGGCTAAAGGAAAATTAGATATAGTTTGCCCACAATCAAGCTTTAATGGTTTTTCAATAATTAGTCTTTTTACTTTTTCTATATTGTTCATTTTTTTCTGATGAATTGTGAGGTAAAAAAACTTATTTAGCGGTTTTTTTATAGCGCTCGCAATTCAGTTAAATCAGCGCATAAATTATTTACAGGATACATTTGTATATGTCAATTTTTATTAAAATATTAAATATTTTATGTAAATAAGTAATTTTTTATCTATAAAGATACAAAATATTGAAAATTATGACTTCTCTTAATTTTAGAAAAATAAATATAGAATCTTACAAGCCAGGAAGATCTATATTAAAAAAAAAGAAAAATGTGATTAAATTATCAGCTAATGAATCAGCATTAGGTACGAGTCCCAAAGTGCTGAAAATATTACAAAGCAAAAATTATAAAATTTCTAAATATCCAGACAGCAAAGCAATAGATTTAAGAAAATTAATTTCTTCAAAATTTAAATGTGATTTTAATAAAATTATATGTGGTTCCGGCTCTGATGAAGTAATTCAAATGATATGCCAACTTTTTCTTAAATCTGGTGATGAGGTAATTGTCCCACAATATAGCTTTTTGATGTACAGAATATATGCATCAATTGTTGGAGCAAAAGTAGTTTTTTCTAAGGAAAAAAAATTTAGAGTTTCAGTTACAAATATAATTAAAAAAGTTAACAAAAAAACTAAAATTGTTTTTATAGCAAACCCCAATAATCCAACTGGTACATATTTAGAAAAAAAAGAATTAATTAATCTAAGAAAAAAATTAAATAATAAAATTTTATTAGTCGTAGATGATGCATATGATGAATACATGAAAGATAAAAATTATTCTTCAGGACTAAATATTTTTAAAAATAAAAAAAATGTATTTGTTTTAAGAACCTTTTCTAAAATATACGGTCTTGCTTCTTTAAGAGTTGGCTGGGGATATGGTGACAGAAAAATAATTAATGCACTAAATATGATTAAACCACCTTTTAATGTAAATAAAATTGCTCAATTATGTGCAATTGAATCTTTGAAAGATAGTAAATTTATCAATAAGTCAGTTAAACATAATTTATTTTGGAGTAAAAAAATTAAAAATAGTTTAGAACAATTTAACATTTTTTGTAATAAAGTAAGTGCAAATTTTCTTTTGCTTAATTTTGATAAATGTAAATTAACCGCGAACAATGTTGAAAAAAAATTATTAAAAAAAGGTTTAATATTAAGAGATACTAAAACTTATGGAATAAAAAATTGTTTAAGATTAACAATTGGAAATAATTCAGAAAACAAGTTATTTTTAAAAAATATAAACAGAATATTTAAAAATGTTTGAAAAAGTATTAATAATAGGATGTGGTTTAATAGGTTCATCAATACTAAGAGCTGTACATAGTAAAAAATTATCAAAAAAAATTTTAGTATTAGAAAAATCAAAAAAAAATATTTCTAAAATAAAAAGAATTAAATCAAATTGTAAATTTATTAAAAGTATTAATAGTGAAGTTTCTGATGTTGATCTAATTATTTTATGCACACCTATGAGCCAATACAAAAAAATAATTAAAAAATTAAATAAAATTTTAAAAACAAGCTGTTTAATTACAGATGTTAGTTCTACAAAACAAAATATAATTAAATTAAAAAATAAAATCCTCAATAAAAAATTAAATTGGATATCTAGTCATCCTATAGCTGGATCCGAGGTTAGCGGTCCAGAATATGGAAATAAAAATTTGTTTTTAAATAAATGGTGTGTAATTATTAAGGAAAAAAAGCACAATTCAAAAAAAATCAAATTATTAAATAAATTTTGGAGAAAAATTGGTTCTAAAGTAGTTTTAATGAACCCAGTTAACCACGATAAAATTTTTTCCATTACAAGTCATTTGCCTCACCTAATTGCATACAACTTGATTAAAACTGCACAAGACTCGCAAAAAATTCAAAGAAAAAATCTAATTCAATACAGTGCTGGAGGATTGAGAGATTTTTCAAGAATAGCTGCATCAAATGAGATTATGTGGAGAGATATATTTTTCAACAATGATAATATAATTAAAGCAATAAATTTATTTACAAAAAATTTAAACTCATTCAAAAAAATAATTCGAAATAAAAATAATAAAAAACTTTTATTTAGATTATCTAGTTCAAAAAAAGTAAGAACACAAATTATACAATCAAAACAAGATGTGTCCAAACCAGACTTTGGAAGAGAGTAATTTATATTTTACAAATTTTTTTGACTTTTAAATTTGCAGTTCTTTCTATTCTTTTTATTGTTTCGTTAATTGGCATTATAATAACTTTTTTTTCTGGACCATAAGCATGAATTAATTTTTTTGAATTAATACAAACTGCTACATGTCCCTTCCAATAAATAATATCACCAAGTTGAAATTTTTTTTTTGTTTTATTTCCTTTTTTGTACTTTATTTGATCAACCGTATCCCTTGGAAAAAACCTTTTATTAAATTTATAAAAAATTTGAATTAGAGCTGAGCAATCAATACCGTTGTGAGTCTTGCCTCCCCATTTATATTTACAATTTAAATATAAATTAATAATTTTAGCAAAATTTTTTTCTTTTTTATTGATGTGCGTTATATCTTTTTTTTTTATCCATTTATTTTTTTTAAACATAATATAATTCTTTTTTTCCTTTAGAATTTCAACTTCACTTGAAAATGGTAAAAAATTATTTGATTTATAAATTCTAGTCTTTAAAGATTTTACTTTGTGAGTTGCTTTGAATTTTTTAATAAAATTTTTATCTTTTATATAGCCAGTATACCTATCGTAAGATGTTTTTATTTTAAGAAAATTTTTTGTTTTTCTTAAAACTTTAAATTTTTCACCATAAATGATTTGAGAGCTAATTTTAGAACTAGTTATCGGACGCTTATATATATTTATACAGGGGTATATTGAGTAATAATTATTTTGCACCAATTTTTATTTTATTTCTTAAAAACCACAAGCAAATTAAAGAAGGAATCACCATTATTGTGGTTAAAACAAAAAAAGTTCCCCAGTCACCATTGAGCCAATCAACTAGAGCTCCTGAAGACGAAGCAAGAGTGGTTCTACCTGCAGTTCCTATTGAGGCGAGTAGAGCATATTGAGTTGCTGTATAAGTTCTATCAACTAATAATGAAATGAAAGCAACAAATGCTACTGTGGCAAATGCAGCTGTTATATCGTCAGCTACCACTGCAATTGCAAATAATAATTCAGATTTACCTGTCCAGGCCAAAATAGCAAAAAGCAAGTTTGTTAGAGCCATCAAACCACCAGCAAAGAACATTGTTTTGATAGTTCCCGCTCTCATTGCCATCACTCCTCCCAACAAAGTAAAAACTACAGTCGTTATCCACCCAAGGCCTTTAGAGTAAATTGCAATTTGTCCTTTGGAAAATCCAATTTCTTTATAGAAAACAATAGACATACGTCCAAGAAATGCTTCTCCAATTTTGAATAAAAATACAAATCCTAATATTCCCACAGCAATTGCAAATCCATTTTTTTTAAAGAAACTAATTATAGGTCCACCAATAGTTCCTGTAATATAGGCTAAAAAATTAGTTATAAAATTACTTGATCCAAGCTTTTCTTCTATCATTTTATCTGTTTCTCTTTGTTTCGCTTGTCTATCAGTTTCAGTCGGTTCATGAACAAACATTAAAGCAATATTCATTAAAATTATTACAACTCCCAGAATTAAAAAGGTCGCTTGCCAATAATCTGCTATACCCATATTTTCAAAAAATTCTGCTGTAAACAAAGCAATTACACCTCCTAATTTGTAGCCCGTCCACCATCCAACTACTGCCATTGCTGCGCCAGCTGCCATGGCTTGTCCTTCATTTTCACTTATTTGTTCAATTCTTAAAGCATCAACAGTAATGTCTTGAGTAGCAGATGCTATTGCGATAATTAATCCAACTGTAATTAACAGAGCTAAGTTTTGATTTGGATTTATAAAACTCCAAACTAATAAGCTTAGCAAAATTGCAATTTGCATTAAAACAATCCAACCTCTTCTATGGCCAAGCTTTTTTGTTAAAAATGGTATCTGAATTCTATCTATAATTGGTGCCCATAAATAATTAAATGCATAAACACCAAAAATTAAACCTGCCCATCCTATTGTAGATCTACTAAGTCCTTCTTCTTTTAACCAAAGACTTAAACTACTTGCAATTAATACCCATGGAAAACCACTTATAGATCCAAGAAGCAAAATTCTAAGCATTCTTATATCTTTGTAAATTAGCAAAGATTCTATCCAGCCCTGTTTTTTTTCTAACATTAATATTTTCTCCAGAAAGATGGTAAAAACAATATTAGTATAGCAAACAACTCTAGTCTACCTAAAATCATCCCAGTACATAAAATCCATTTAGAAAATATTGATAATTCGGAAAAATTACCATTTGGTCCTATAATTTCCCCCAAGCCTGGCCCAACATTTGAAATTGAAGTAGCAGCAGCAGATACTGATGTTAAAAAATCTAAACCAGTAGAAGATAAAAGTAAAGTAATTACAAAAAAAATTGTAATATATAAAAATATAAAAGATATTACAGAAGATATAAATTTGTCATCTATATTTTTTTCATCATATTTAATAATAAAAATTCCTCTTGGATAAATAATTTTTTTCAACTGGATTGATATAAAACGCATCAATAATTGAAATCTAAAAATTTTAATTCCACATGCTGTTGATCCAGCACATCCACCTATAAACATTAAAAATAAAAAAAATATTAAAGGAAAATTTCCCCAATCGTCAAAATTTGTAGTAACATATCCAGTACCAGTAAGGATAGAAATAATATTAAAAGATATATCTACAATATTAGAAGAAAAAGATTTACCTTGAAATAAAATTAAATAAATCAACATTATGATTATTGATATAGCTATAATTTTTAAAAATGCTTTTATTTGAGAATCTTTTATAAATATATTTTTATTTCCACTTAAAAATTTAATATAAGCTATAAAAGGTATGCTTCCTGATAAAATAAATATCATTGAAGTAACTTCAATATATCTGTTGTTAAAAAAACCTATAGATTCATTATAATTTGAGAACCCTCCAGTAGCTAAAGTTGTCATTGAATGTGTTAAACTATCAAAGTAATTCATGCCGAAGATTTTGTAAAAAAATCCACAACTTACAGTCAATATTGAATAAATTAAAATTAATCTTAAACTTATTTGTTTAGATTTTGGTAAAATTTTTTCAGATGTATCAATAGAAGAAATTTTAAATAATTGCATACCACCAACATTCATTATAGGCATTAAAGTTATAGCCATGATTATTATTCCAATTCCCCCTAGCCATTGAAGTAGTGCTCGCCATAGCAAAATTCCTTTAGGAACTGCGTTTAAGTTAGTAATAATTGTAGACCCTGTTGTTGTTATTCCTGACATACTTTCAAAGAATGAGTCAGTAAAACTTAAATTTAAAATAGAAAAATAAAATGGTAATGAACCAAATATTGCAATACTTATCCATGCAAGTGCGGTTAAAATAAAAGCCCCTTGAAGAGATATTTTTTTTTCATGGCTTAAGTTAGAAATTACAAATAGGGAACCAAAAATAATTGTTATTATTGAAGATACTAAAAAAGTTGAATTAAATTGATCAAAAACTAATTGACTAATTATTGGTATTAACATGAAAACACCCAAAATAATTTGGAGTAACCCAAGGGTATAAAAAACTGTTTTATAATTGGACATTTTGATTAAACATTATTTTATGGTAAATAAATTTCAACTCTATAAGAATTATAAAAACACATATTTTATAAGTTTTTTGATATTGAAAAGTGATAGATAAAGCAAACATAGAAAAAACTAATGCTTGGCCATTTGTTGAGGCAAAAAAGATCTTACGAGAGAGAAAGAAAAATATCGATAAAAAAGGTAAAATTATATTACAAACGGGCTATGGTCCAAGTGGTTTACCTCACATAGGAACTTTTGGTGAGGTAGCAAGAACCTCAATGATTGTAAATGCATTAAATCATTTAACAGATTTACCTAAAGAGATAATTACGTTTTCGGATGATATGGATGGTCTTAGAAAAATTCCTGATAATGTTCCTCAAAAAGAGAAACTAAAAAAATATTTACACAAACCTCTAACTATTGTTCCTGATCCATTTGAAAAATATTCAAGTTTTGGTGAACACAATAATGAAATGTTAAAAAAATTTCTAAATCAGTTTAATTTTAAATATAATTTTAAAAGCTCTACAGAACTTTATAAATCAGGTTATTTTAATGATGCACTAAAATTAGTACTTAATAATTACAAAGAAATAATGAATATAATTATTCCAACCTTAGGAAAGGAAAGACAAAAAACTTATTCCCCATTTTTACCCATATGTCCAAACACAGGCGTTGTATTAGAGATTCCTGTGTCAAAGATAGATGAAAAAAAATCAAAAATTATTTTCGATAATAATGGAGAAAAATTAGAAAAAAGTATACTTGATGGACATTGTAAACTGCAATGGAAAGTAGACTGGGCAATGAGATGGTATGCTTTAGATGTAGATTTTGAAATGTATGGCAAAGATTTAATTGAAAGTGCTATTTTATCTTCGAAAATTATAAAAATACTTGGAAAAACCAATCCATCTAGTTTTGCTTACGAGCTATTTTTAGATGAAAAAGGAGAAAAAATATCTAAATCAAAAGGAAATGGAATAACTATAGATGAATGGTTAAACTATGCTTCCCCTGAAAGTTTGTCCTTATTTATGTATCAAAATCCAAAAAGGGCAAAGAAATTATATAGAGAGATTGTTCCCAAAGCGATGGATGAATATTTGGATTTTATTGAGAAAGGTAAAAGTCAAAATGAATTACAAATTCTATTAAATCCTGTTTGGCATGTTCATAATGGAACGATTCCAAAAGAAAATATAATTATGACATTTTCTATGCTTCTTAACTTAGTTGAAGCTAGCAATGCTAATTCAAAAGAACTTTTATGGAAATTTGTTAAAAAATACAAACCTAACATTCAAGATAAAGATTATCCAATATTTGACAACTTGATCGATTATGCAATTAAATATTTTAATGATGTAATTAAAAAAAATAAAAAATATAAAAAACCTAATTTAGAAGAAAAAAAATCACTCGAAGCATTGGTTGCAGTATTAAAAGAGTGTAATGATGAAATGCAACCAGAAGAAATTCAAACTAAAATTTATACTGTTGGAAAAGAAAATGGTTATAAAGAAAATCTAAGAGATTGGTTTAGATTGATTTATGAGGTAGTTTTTGGTGATGAAAATGGCCCAAGAATGGGTTTTTTTATTAGCTTTTTTGGCGTTAAAGAGACACAAGAATTAATAAAAGATAAAATCAAATGATATTTTCAAAAATAAGATCACTTATATTTAAATTAGATCCTGAAATTGCACATGATTTAGCTATTAAAGCTCTTAAATTTAATTTTATTTCTCAAAATAAAATTAAAAATAACAAATTAATTCAAACAGAAATATTTGGTAAAACAATTCCAAATCCAATAGGCATAGCAGCTGGTTTTGATAAAGATGCAGAAGTATACAATCCTTTGTTCAAATTAGGGTTTGGATTTGTTGAAGTTGGAACAGTGACTCCAATTTATCAATATGGAAACCATAAACCAAGAATATTTCGACTTGAAGAAGATATGGCTTTAATAAATAGACTTGGCTTTAATAATTCAGGCTCTGAAAAAGTTAGATCAAGAATTATGTCAAATTCTCCAAAAGGTTTGTTTGGAATAAATATAGGGCCAAATAAAAATACAAATAATAGACTGGAAGATTATTTAATTTGTTTTAGAAAATTTTATAATCTCGCAGATTATTTGACTATCAACATATCTTCTCCTAATACTGAAAATTTGAGAAGTTTTCATAATAGAGATGAGTTAAATGAACTCTTGAGTTTAATTGAGAAAGAAAAAAAAATATTAAAAACAAAAGTACCAATCACAGTTAAAATATCTCCAGATATTAAGGATGAAAATATTAATATGATTTCAGATTTGCTTTTAAAATATGATGTTAAAGCAATAATAATTTCAAATACAACGGATAAAAATAGAGAAAATTTACTTGATATTAACAAATTAGAAAAAGGAGGCTTGTCAGGAAAGCCATTAGAAAAAAGATCAAATGAATTAATTAATAAATTTTATAAAATTTTAAAAAATAAAATAAAAATTATAGGTGTAGGAGGAGTTGACTCAGGTCAAAGCGCATACCAGAAAATAATTAATGGAGCTACTTTAGTTCAACTTTATACTGGCATGATTTATCAAGGTCCTAGCATTGCTTCAAAAATAAGTGAAGAATTAATAAATATTTTAGATAAGGAAAGAGTAAAAAATATATCTGATGTTGTAGGAAGTAAAAATTGATCTTGACTGGCAACTTTAGAACACCTATACAGTCATAAATTTTATGTCTAAAAAATGTGAACTTACTGGAAAAATTCCTCTTAAAGGACATAACGTTAGTCACGCCAATAATAAGACTAAAAGAAGATTTTTACCCAATCTTAAGAAAGTAAGATTTAAAAGTATTATTTTAAATAAAAGTTTAAAATTAACCGTATCTAATGCAGGAGTTAGAACTGTTGACAAAAAAGGTAGTTTTGACCAATTTATTAAAAGTGCAAAAACAAGAAATTTATCTTCAAGATTAAAAAAATTGAAAAAATCGTTACTGAACAAATCTGCTTAATGAATAGAGTTTTTATAACACTTTCATTTTTAATGGGAGTAGTTGTTTTAACATCTAATTATTTAGTTCAGTTTCCAATTAATTATTTTGGTTTAAATGAAATATTAACTTACGGAGCATTTAGTTACCCGATAGCTTTCTTAATAACTGATATTTCCAATAGATTTTATGGAAAAATATATGCAAAAAAAATTGTATATATTGGTTTTGCCATTGGTATTTGTTTTACACTTATATTTTCTACAAATTTCGCAGATTTAATTTCAATAAGAATTGCAATTGGTTCAGGTACAGCTTTTATAGTTGCTCAGTTGCTTGATGTGAAAATTTTTGATCAGTTAAGAAGAAAAAAATGGTTTGTAGCACCTTTAACATCTTCTTTAATTGGCTCTACTGTTGATACTTTTTTATTCTTTTCAATATCTTTTTATGCAACGGAAGTACCTTGGATTACTCTTTCTCTTGGAGATTTGGCAGTTAAAATTTTTGTTGCTTTAGTAATGTTGATTCCGTTTAGATTACTACTTGGAACAGTTAAAACTGTCTAACAATTATTTATATAAAAATTTATATGATAAAATCTTGTAAGCTAATTTAGCAACTAAAAAATTATATGAATTAAAACCTTTTATTGGAGCTAGTTCATTTATGTCAGCACCAACAATATTTGAATTTTTTATAGCTACTTTTATTATTTCTAAAGTTTCATCCCAAAAAAGACCCCCAGGCTCTGGGGTACCAGTTGCAGGCATAATGCTTGAGTCAAATCCATCTACATCAAAAGTAATATAAACTATTTTGTTTTTAATCATTTTTTTAAATTTAGTTAAATTCCACTTATTTTTATCCTTTGCCCAAAAAATACTAATTCTTGAAGAATTTTTTTTTAAATAAGGTATTTCGCTTTTAGATATATTTCTAATCCCAAAAGATATCACTGAAACATTTTTATAATCCAAGCATCTTTTTATTGCTGAAGCATGTGAAAATTTTTCTCCATTATAACTCTCTCTTAAATCTGCGTGTGCATCAAAGTGTAATATACATAATTTTTTATATTTTTTTGAGAACGGGGCTATACAACCAGGCGTTATTGAATGTTCACCACCAAGAGTTAAAGGAAAAATTTTTTTACTTAATATTTCTTCATTTATTTTTGAAATTTTTTTTAATGCCTTATTTATATTTTTATCTATTTTAAATGGTTTTAATGTTTTAATTCCAATTTTTTTATAAGGTTCGCAATTTAATTCTTCGTCATATAATTCAACTTGATGTGAAGCTTTAATAATTTCTTTTGGACCATTTTTTGTTCCACCACCATAACTAACTGTTTTTTCTAAACCGAATGGGATAATTATAGCTTTTTCTTTAATTTTAAACTTGTTGTCAATTCCTAAAAAACCATTTTTATTTGATAGATATTTCACTATTAATCCTATTTTTTAATTTTTTTATATTTCAATTTATTTTTATTTAAAAATTTTTGTGAAGTTTTTTCTGTCTCTATTCTTCCATTCACCTTTGTGATAAGCATCACTAGCAATCAAAGGCAATACACTTGTTGCTTCTGCAAATACCATCTGTTCTTTTGTAATATCAACTTTACCCCAAGAGCTAGCCTCTTTTAATGTTGAGCTACTACAAGCACCGTCTCTTGAATCTGCTACTGTGATTTGAACAGCATATTTATGCATATCCACTTCTTTACCTAAAAGTTCTGCACATATTACCGTATCCTGAATAAAATTTTTTGGCACACCTCCGCCAATCATAAATAACCCAGAACCTTTAGATTGGATTTTGATTTCAGTTAATTCTCTGAATTCTCTGATTGAGTCTATTGTCATATGTTTTTTTGGATTTTTTTCTTGATGTATAACTAGTCCAAAACCAGCACTAGAGTCAGTAAAGGCAGGACAAAATATTGGAACATTATTATCATATGCAGTTTCAATTAAAGAGTCTTTTTTAACAGAGTTATTTTTTAAATACTTTCCTATTTCATAAATAAATTCTCTTGAGGTGTAACTTCTTGGCTCCAAATTATCTGCTATTTCACAAATTTTTTTATCACAAATTTGCAACTCATCTTCATCTATATAAGTATCATATATTCTATCTATATAATTTTTTCTTAATTCTGAGTCATTTTGGAATTGTGAACCTTGATAATGTTTGAATCCAAGAGCTTCAAAAAAGTCCATGTCGATTATTGATGCTCCTGTTGCTATAATGGCATCAACCATATTATATTTAACCAGGTCTTTATAAACATTCATGCAGCCCGCAGCCGATGTAGATCCTGCTAGAGTTAAAAAAATTGTGCAGTCTTTGTCTTTGATCATTTCATTAAATATGTTTGCTGCATTGGCAACTTCTCTTGACACAAAAGACATCTTTTGCATTGAGGAAATAATTTTCCTAGAGTCAAACGAAGTAATATCTATATGTTCAATTGGCTTACTTAAAAAATCTTTCTTACTGTTGTGTCCAAGAATTTTTTTTTCTGACATTTAAGCAACTAGAAACTCTTTTCTAGCTTCTTTGTCGTACATTGTCATGATTGGTTCATCCTCTACTTCAAATATATTGTCAGAGTAAAAACCATTAAAATTTGTTCTAAAAGTTAAACCATATGCACCTAGCTGACCTAACTCAATATAATCACCTTCTTTAATATTATTTGGCAAAATAAATGGTCCTTTCATATAATCCATACTATCACATGTAGGTCCGTAGAAATCAAACGATGTCATTTTTTTTGATATAATTCTACCATTAGTAATTAGTCTTGATGGATAAACAATATTCGGCACACCTCCATCAAATAATGTTCCGTAAGTTCCATCATTAATGTACAATTTTTGTTTTTTTCTTAAAATTACTTTTACAATTGTTGATCCACTCTCAGCGACAATAGATCTACCAGGTTCACAAATTATTTTTGGAAGTTTAGCTAATTTTAAATTACTTAATCCTTTTTTTATTTCGTTAATATAATTATCTAAACTTTGAGGAATTAAATCAGGATAAATAGTAGGAAAGCCACCTCCAACATTTATAAAATCAGGAATAATTTTTGTTTTCTTTATTATTTTACCAATTTCTACAATACCTTTAGTATAAGAAATTGGATGCATACATTGTGAACCTACATGGAAACTTAGTCCAACTTTAATTGCATGTTGCTTAGCAAGTCTTAACAAACCAATTGCTTCAGAAGTAGCTGCTCCAAATTTTTTTGATAAATCTATTTCGGCATGTTCATTTGAAACTGATACTCGAATAAACAAATCTAAATCTTTAGCTTGATCAGTGCTTTCAATTATTTTAATTAATTCATCTTTTGAGTCTAGTGAAAAAGATTTTACATCATATTTAAAATAAGCTTCTCTTATACTTTCTCTATTTTTAATAGTATGCATGTAATAACATTTAGCATCAGGTTTAATTTTCTTTATTTGTTGTATTTCTTTTATTGAAGCAACATCAAATTCGTTAATTCCACTATTTATAATCGCATCAAGAACTACAGGATTAGGGTTTGTTTTAACGGCATAAAGAATTTTACCAGGAAATTTCTTTTGAAAATATTTGGAAGCTACTTGTATCGAATTTCTCCTGATACAATACACAGGCTCACTTGGCTTAAGTTGACTTATTAAATTGTCAACAGATTTAAATTTTTCCATTTTTTACAGCTCCGTAAAAAAAATTTAACAAAAAAAATTTGCATATTTAATATGCAAATTTTGTATATTTTTCGGGTTTAAGGGATATGTGAAGCAATGTAAAGTAAATAATGGCTATTGATATTCACAAATTGATAACCATATAGGTTTGAATGACTGAAAATATTACAACAAAAAAAATTGATAATTTCCAAGATAAATCACTACTTCTAGTTGATGATGATAATCCATTTAGAGAAAGATTAGCTAGAGCTATGGAAAAAAAAGGTTTTACCGTATCTCAAGCTGATGGAGTTAAAAAAGGCATTGAAATTGCTAAATTAAAAAAACCTATATTTGCAGTAGTAGATTTAAGATTAAATGATGGAAACGGATTAGAAGTTGTAAAAGAGATTCAAAATTCTAATGCTAGTAGTAAAGTTATAATGTTAACCGGCTATGGAAACATTTCAACCGCTGTCGCAGCAATAAAAGGCGGAGCTATTGATTATCTTGCAAAACCAGCAGATGCTGATGATGTGGAAAAGGCACTGTTAGCCGATCCAAAAAGTAAAGCACAACCACCAGAAAATCCCATGTCTGCTGACAGAGTAAAATGGGAGCATATACATAGAGTATTTGAACTTTGTAATAGAAATGTTTCAGAAACTGCTAGACGATTAAAGATGCATAGAAGAACTTTACAAAGAATACTTTCTAAAAGATCACCTAGATAATTTTTCTTAGTTTAAAAAATTGTTTTGATAATATGCAAAGAATTAGAATTTTATAAGTTTCAATTATTAAAAAAGGTTTAGCTCCTTTCTCAAAAACTTGATGAAAGCTTATTGAATTATCAGAATAATAATTTAGATTTACCCATAACCACGCTAGACCACAAATATAAATAAAGCTTACTGAAAAAATTAATTTAAAAAAATTTATAATAGGATCTGAATCATATTTAAAAAAACCAGATACTAATGCTCCCAAAATAAATCCAAATAAGTACCCACTTGTAGGACCTTGTAAGTAGATTAATCCACCTCCAGCTGCAAACACAGGCAAGCCAAGTGCGCCTTCAATTAAATATATTACTACAGACCAGCATGCAACTTTATAACCAAAACATATACCTAAAAGCAAAACAGCAAAAGTCTGCATTGTTGCAGGAACTGGAATAAAAGGAGTTTGTATTTTTGCAGATAATATTAAAAGCAAAGAACCAATTAGTACTATCAAAGCAAATTTGATTATCGAAATAAAATTTCTTTCTTTGGTTAGTTCCATAATTTAATATTATATTCTAAACTTCTAATTTACTAGTGTTTTGTTAGCTTAATAAATATATCTTCTAGGTTCCCGTCTTCAGTGGATATATCAATAATGTTGATGTTGTGTTTTAATAAATATTGAATTATTTCGCTCATTTTTACACTATTTTTATCATAAGATAATGAAATTTCTTTTTCGGTATTTGATAATACTTTAATACTTTTAGGAAAATGATCATCAATTTTAACTTTTTTATTAACTCTAATATTAATTGTTTTTGAATGTATTTTTTCTAAAAGGTTATTGGTGCTATCAAGTTCTACAAGTATTCCTTTATCAATAATTCCTATTCGATCACACATTTCTTCAGCTTCAGCAATATAATGAGTGGTAAGAATTACTGTTACACCATTTTTATTTAATGATTTAACATTATCCCAAAGGTTTTTTCTTAGCTGAACATCTACCCCAGCAGTTGGTTCATCAAGAATAATAATAGGGGGTTGATGCACCAAAGCTTTAGCGATTAAAAGTCTTCTTTTCATTCCTCCCGACAAACTTCTTGCATAACTATTTGCTTGTTTTTCAAGAGATACCATTTTTAAAATTGAGTCTGTTATTCGATCTTTTTCTTTTACTCCATATAAACCCGCCTGTAGTTCAAGCGTATATTTTGGTGAGAAAAATGGATCTAGATTTACTTCTTGGGGCACTATTCCTAAAGAAGCTCTTAATTGTCTTGGATTTTTATCTAAATCAAAACCCCATACATTTACTTCTCCTGAAGTTTTAATCACGGTTCCTGCTAAAATATTTATAAATGTAGTTTTGCCAGCCCCATTAGGCCCTAATAGCCCAAATATTTCGCCCTCTTTCACGTCTAAGTTTAAATTATTAATAGCTTTTACATTATCAGAACTTTTTTTTTTATAAATCTTACTTAGATTTTTTACAGAAAGTACGTTTCTTTTATTCATTTGAAGTTATACATTTATAACATTGGATTGTTTAAGGTAAAATAATTTATGAGTAAAATAAAAAAAACTGATCATTTTTATTTAATTGATGGCTCTGGTTACATTTTTAGAGCGTATTATGCCCTACCTCCCTTGAGTAGAAAATCTGATGGTTTACCAACCGGGGCAGTAAGTGGTTTTTGTAGTATGTTATTTAAATTATTGGAAGATTCTAAATCAAGAGATAATTTAGAAAAACCCACTCACTTTGCAGTAATATTTGACTCTGCAAGAAAAAATTTTAGAAATGAAATTTATTCTGACTATAAAGCGAACAGATCTGACGCTCCCGAGGATCTAATACCTCAATTTGAATATATAAGAAAATCAGTTAAAGCATTTAATTTACCTTCAGTAGAATTAATTAATTATGAAGCAGATGATTTAATAGCTACATATGCTGAAGAAATTTTAAAAAAGGGAGCAAACGTTACTATAGTTTCATCAGATAAAGATTTAATGCAGCTTTATAAGCCGAGAGTAAGAATTTATGATCCAATGAAAAATAAATTTATAGATAAAAATGATATAGAGAAAAAATTTGGAGTTGAACCTGACAAAGTAGTAGATGTTCAGTCCCTAGCAGGTGATACCAGTGATAATGTACCTGGAGTTCCAGGCATAGGGGTAAAAACAGCATCAGAACTTATTAATCAATACGGCAATTTAGAAAATTTATTAAAAAATATTTCAAAGATTAAACAGAATAAAAGAAGGGAGACGTTACTTCAAAATAAGGATAATGCTTTGTTAAGTAAAAAGCTAGTAACTTTAAAAAAAGATGTACCCGTTAGAGATAACTTAGAAGATTTTGACTTAAAAAAAATTGATAAAGAAAAACTCTACAATTTTTTAAGGGAAATGGAATTTAATAGACTTTTGAGTTCTGTAATTTCAATTTATGGAGAGCCAAGTTTAAATGGAAATATAAAAAAAGATAAAAACGAAAAAAAAAATAAAAAAATTTCAAGAGAAAATTATAAATTAATAGAAAGCGAAAATGATATAGAATTATGGTTAAAAGAGGCAGACGAAAATGGTGAAATAGCAATTGATACTGAAACTAACTCATTAGATCCACATACAGCAGATCTAGTGGGAATTTCTTTTTCAACACAGCTAGGTAAAGCTTGTTATATTCCTTTGGGACATAAAAAGGGAAATTTATTAAATAAACAAGCTGTTCTAGAGAAAATTAAAAAAACTCTTGAAGACAGGAGTATAAAAAAAATAGGTCAAAATATAAAATTTGATTTTATTGTTTTATATCATCATGGAATTGAAATGAACGCCATGGAAGACACAATGTTAATGTCCTACGTTCTAGATGCTGGAAAAAATAGACATAATATGGATATACTTTCACAAATCCATCTTGAGCATGAAACAATTAAATTTAAAGAAATAGTTGGAACTGGAAAAAATCAATTAAATTTTAGTGAAGTAGATATTAATGTAGCTAAGAATTATGCAGCAGAAGATGCCGATATAACTTTTAGATTATATAAATTATTAGGCTCAAGACTTCGTGAAGAAAATCTTGTTAACATTTATGAGATATTTGAAAAACCATTGATTAAAATACTTGCAAAAATGGAAATTAATGGGATTAAAATTGATCACAAATTTTTATCAATTCTTTCAAAAAAATTTGGTAATAAAATAAAGAAACTAGAGGAAGAAATTTTTAAAATTTCAAAAAAAGAATTTAAAATTGGATCCACCAAACAACTAGGTGAGATAATGTATAATGAGCTAAAAATTGCTAGCTTAAAAAAAACAAAAAAAGGAAGTTTTGCAACTAGCGCATCAGTACTTGAAGATTTAGCGTTTAAAGGTAATAAATTTCCAAAGTTAATTTTAGATTGGAGACAAATATCTAAACTTAAGAACACTTATTCTGATACACTTCCAGAGTTTATAAATCCTAAAACTGACAGAGTTCATACTTCATTTTTATTGGCTGCGACTACAACAGGTAGGCTGGCTTCAAGTGACCCTAATTTGCAAAACATACCTATAAAAACAGAACATGGTAAAGAAATAAGAAAGTCATTTATAGCTGAAAAAGACAACGTATTAATTTCAGCAGACTACAATCAAATAGAAATGCGAATACTCGCAGATCTTGCCGATGTTAAACAGTTAAAAAAAGCTTTTAAAAACAATGAAGATATTCATTCACTCACTGCTAGCCAAGTTTTTAATATTGACCTAAAAAAAATAACTAGTGAAATGAGAAGAAAAGCCAAGGCTATTAATTTTGGTATAATTTATGGTATTTCACAATATGGTTTAGCTAAACAGATCATGGTTTCAAATTCTGAGGCAGAAGAATTTCTAAATTCGTATTTTTTAAAATTTCCCGAAATAAAAGATTACATGCAAAAAACTATAAAATTTTGCAGAAGTTCAGGATATGTAAGTAATATTTTTGGAAGACGCTCACACATTACAGGGATAAATGATAAAAATTTTAATGTAAGAAATTTCCAAGAAAGAGCAGCAATAAATGCTCCTATTCAAGGTTCAGCATCAGAAATCATGAGACTTGCTATGATAAGATTAAGAAATAAGATTGATGATATTAAGCAGAAAAATATTAGAATGCTTCTACAGATTCATGATGAATTGGTTTTTGAAGTAAAAAAAACTGATTTAAAAAGTACCATAAAATTGATTAAAGATGAAATGACGAGCGTTAAAGAAAGTGAATTTCATACATTTTCAATGCCGTTAATAGTAGATATTAAAACTGGTGAAAATTGGGGAGAACTAAAGTAAGTACCACACTATTACTATTGCCGAAATTGTTTCTATTTAGTATTTTATATTTACTTAATGAGTCAAACAATTGCCTTAGTCGATGACGATAGAAATATTTTAACAAGCATAAGTATTGCTCTTGAAAAAGAAGGTTTCAAAGTTCAAACTTACTTGGATGGAGAAAGTGCATTGATAGGTTTAACCAGAATGCCTCCTGATTTAGCAGTAATAGATGTAAAGATGCCAAAAATGGATGGAGAAGAATTATTAAAAAAGCTAAGAAAAAAAACATCTTTGCCAGTAATTTTTTTGACATCCAAAGATGAAGAAGTGGATGAATTATTAGGCCTTAAACTAGGAGCAGATGATTTTGTAAAAAAATCTGGAGGATTTTCCATTAAAGTTTTAATTGAAAGAATAAGAGTTCAATTGAGAAAAAAAAATATAACTAGTCCAGAAGATACAAAAAATATAATTTCACATGGAAAATTAAAGTTAGATCCATCACAATTAGAGTGTGAATGGGACGGAAAGCAATTGCCAGATAAATTAACAACCACGGAGTTTTTGATTGTTCAAGAATTGGCTAGACGACCTGGAATAATAAAAGAAAGATCACAATTAATGGATATAGCATATAGAGAAGACACAGATATTGAAGATAGAACTATAGATAGCCACGTCAAGAGAATTAGAAAAAAATTCAAAAAAGTTGATGATAATTTTTCAGCAATAGAAACAAGATACGGAAGTGGATATAGATGGAACGTTAATTAATGTTCAGTAAATTTCTTAAAAATCTTTCAATACTAAAAAAATTTTTATTTATAAATTTATTAATATTTATTATTATTTTTGCCTTAACTATACTTTACTTAAAAGCTATTCAGCCTAATTTAATCAATAAAAAAACTTCAAACCATATACAAATTATAAATAACACAATTGATCATATAAAAAGACTTAAAATTAATTTTACAGAAGATGATATTAGAAAATTTTTATTTTCTACAAGGTTTCTTTTTCAGAATTTAGATAGAGTAATATTATATGATAATGAATTTAATTTAATAGGGGATACGAATACTTTAGATCTTGACCCAAGATCATTTTCGCAAAGATTAGATAAAATTGAAATGAACGAACTAAATAAAAATAGTGAAAACGTTGAAATCATAAAAAAAAAAATAGTTGATAAGAAAAAAACTTCACTTAGTGAAATTATAATTAATTATTCAAATTCAAAAGAATTTGGCAAACCTTTTACTTACACTCATGAAACTTTTGATAAGTTTTTATTAACAACAATTAAAAATGTAAGTGATGGTAAAAAAAATATTGGTTATCTTGTTGTAACAGAAAATGCAAATGATGTGAGAGCGGTGATTGATGAAAGAAAAATATTTATCATAAGAACTGCCATTTTTTTAGCAATTGTAATTTTTATATTTTCTTACGTCTTAAATAGGTATTTTTTAAAACCTATTAAAAATCTTGTGAATTATACTCAATCAATAAAAAATAAGGATAAAACAAAAATAAATATAAATAATATAAAAAATAGAAATGATGAATTAGGAAAATTAACAATGTCAATTGAAGATATGACAAATGAGCTTGGCAAAAGAGTAGATGCTGCGGAAAATTTTTCAACAGATCTAGTGCATGAAATAAGAAATCCACTCGCATCTTTAAAAAGTGCTTCTGAAATTATTTTTGATACAGAAAATAAAAATCAAAGAGATAAACTTATAAAAATAGTTTCACATGATGTAGAAAGAATAGAGAGACTTATTACAGATTATTCTCAAATGTTAAAAGATGAGGTAGCAATAACGAAGGAACAAATGAAAGAAATAGATCTTTCATTAATTTTAAATTCAGTAGTTGATGATTTTAATAATATTTATCAGCAAAAAAGAGGAATTCAAATAAACTTTAAAAGTAATGGATCTAATAAATATAAAATATTAGGCATCGAAAATAGAATTGAGCAAATAATTGCAAATTTATTGGATAATTCAATTTCATTTAGCAAAGATAATCAAAAGATAGATGTAGAATTATATAATGAAGGGAAAGATAAAGTGATTTTAAATGTTATAGACGAAGGACAAGGTTTTAAGGAAAAAGATACAAAAAAAATATTTAAAAGATTTTATAGTAATAGACCTGAAAAATTTGGTGAACATTCTGGATTGGGTCTGAATATTGTAAAAAATCTAATTGAACTTCATGGTGGGACAATAAATGCTACTAATAATACAAATAAACCGGGTGCAAAAATCGAAATAAAGTTTCCAAAGGCATAATGTTCAGTTGATTATTTTTATTTTAATTGTTAAAACCCCCGCATGGAAGATTATAAAGTTAAAGACATTTCACAAGCAGATTTTGGAAGAAAAGAGATTTCCCTAGCCGAAACAGAAATGCCAGGATTAATGGCATTGAGAAAAGAATATAAAGGAAAACATCCTCTTAAAGGTGCTAAAATTTTAGGATGTCTCCATATGACGATTCAAACAGCAGTGTTAATAGAAACTTTAGTTGATCTAGGAGCCGAAGTAAGATGGTCTTCTTGCAATATATTTTCAACACAAGATCACGCAGCTGCTGCTATTGCAAAAGCTGGAATCCCAGTATTTGCTTGGAAAGGAGAAACCGAAGAAGAATATTGGTGGTGTGTGAAGCAAACTATTGAAGGAAAAAAAGATTGGAAACCAAATATGATTCTTGATGACGGTGGTGATTTAACTGCACTTATGCATAAAAATTATAAAGATTTATTAAAAGATATTAAGGGTTTATCCGAAGAAACAACAACCGGGGTACTAGCGCTTAAAAAGATGGAAGCCCAGGGAACATTGATGGTTCCAGCAATTAATGTTAACGATTCTGTTACAAAGTCTAAATTTGACAATTTATATGGTTGTAGAGAAAGTTTAGTAGATGGAATTAAAAGAGCAACTGATGTTATGATGTCAGGAAAAGTTGCAATCGTTGCAGGATTTGGTGATGTCGGAAAAGGAAGTGCTGCTTCATTAAGACAAAGTGGAGCAAGAGTAATGGTTACTGAAACCGATCCAATATGTGCTCTACAAGCCGCAATGGAAGGATATGAAGTTGTACTCATGGACGAAATGATTAAAGAGGCAGATATAGTTGTTACAGCAACAGGAAACAAAGACATAGTGACTGCTGATCATATGAGAGAAATGAAAGATAGAGCAATATTGTGTAATATTGGACACTTTGATAATGAAATCCAAGTTGAAGCATTAAAAAATTATAAATGGGATGAAATTAAGCCACAAGTTCACGAAATAACTTTGCCAAGTAAAAAAAGAATTATACTACTAGCAGAGGGAAGACTGGTTAACTTAGGTTGTGCAACTGGACACCCAAGTTTTGTAATGAGCGCTTCATTTACCAATCAAGTGACTGCTCAGATAGAGTTATGGAACAATTCAGATAAGTATGAGAAAAAAGTATACGTTTTACCAAAACATCTTGATGAAAAAGTTGCTAGATTACACTTAGAAAAAGTAGGTGCTAAACTTACAAAAATGTCTAAAGATCAGGCAGATTATATTAGTGTAACACCTGATGGACCTTACAAACCCGATGCATATCGCTACTAAAAGTAGCAAAATTGATATTACATTAGAAAAAGATACTAAATTAATTTCGAAAAAAATCTCAAAATATCTTTCAAAAGGAGACATAGTTTTTTTTTATGGGGAAATAGGTGTAGGAAAAACAACTTTTATTAAACATTTAATTAATTATCTACAATCTAAATTAAATAAAAAAATAACTGAGATACCAAGTCCAACTTTTAATATAGTATATGAATACCAAATTGATGAATTGATTATTCAGCATTACGATTTGTATAGAGTAAAAAGCGAGATGGAATTAAAAAATATAGGATTATTTGAAAATCAAAAAGAGTCCATAACATTGATTGAGTGGCCAGAAATAATAAGAGAAAAACCAAAAAATATAATTGAGTTAAATTTTAATTATGAAGAAAATTTAAACAAAAGAAGCCTTATTATATCAAGTAAATATAAAAAAAAAATTTTTGATGAATTTAAATAGTTTAATAAAATTATCAGGAGATGCTTCATTTCGAAAATTTTATAGAAGTAATAAATCTGTTGTGGTTTTTTGCCGAAAGGAAAAAAAAAATAATTTACTTATTTATGATGCAATAAAT
>CACAHI010000003.1 GCA_902532225.1 uncultured Pelagibacteraceae bacterium | reverse complement strand
TTTTTAATTTCACAATTTTCACCATTTTCAATTTTATCGCCAACTTTAATGCCTTGTGGAGCTATATAATAATATTTTTTTTCTTTATCATTTTTAACCAAAATTATGTAAGAAGATCTGTTTGGATCATATTCAATTCTTTCTACTTCAACTACAAAAGAACCACTTCTATGAAAGTCGATATTTCTATATCTTTGTTTGTGACCTCCGCCATGATTTCTTGAGGTAATTCTTCCAAGATTATTTCTACCTTTTGAAGATCTTTTTGATGAAGTAAGCGGTTTATAAGGTTTCCCTTTCCATAAATTTGATTTACTTACCAATATTGTTCCTCTGGTAGATTTTGTATATGGTTTAAAAGTTTTAAGCGTCATAATTTATTAAACTCCTGTTGTAAGATCAATATTTTGACCTTTTTTCAAAGTTATTATAGCTTTTTTATAACCTTTTTTTTTTACTTTACGTCCTCGTGTAATTTTGATGATTGATTTTTTATTTATAATATTAATTTTTATTACATTAACTTTAAATATTTTTTCTACAGTTTTCTTCAATATTTTTTTGTTTGAGTCAAATGGAACTTTAAAGCTAACTTTATTTAACGAAGATAAATTAGTAGATTTTTCAGTCATTATTGGAGACAAAATTTTGTCATATAGGTGAATTTTGTTTTGATTACTCATATTTTTTTTCCAATTCCTTTATAGAAGTTTCAGTAAAAATTATTTTATTATATTTAAGTAAATCAAAAGAACTAAAATGATTTACATCAGTGATTTTAATATTAGGAATGTTTTTTGCAGATTTATAAATATTTTCTTTTGAAGTTTTATCTAGAATTAAAATTGCATTTTTAGCATCATTTTGATTTAAAATATCAAACATCTTTTTTGTTTTAGAAATCGTGGATTTAAAATCTTCAAAAATTATAAGATTATTTGTTTTGTGTTTTTTTGAAATTATTGCTGAAACACTAACTTTTTTTTCATTTTTGTTAAGTTTTCTAATCTTATATGCATTTTCACCTTTAGGTCCATGAGCAACACCTCCACCAACAAATATCGGGGCTTTTCTACTTGCATGTCTAGCATTTCCTGTGCCCTTTTGTGCATAAATTTTTGAGGTAGATCCTATAATTTCATTTTTTTGTTTAGTTTTTGCTTTCCTTTTTTTGAAATTAGCATTTTGCTTATAAATAACTGTTTGTATTAATTTATCGTAATTTTTATTACTAAAAATTTTTCCTGTTATTTCAAAAGTTTCTTTTTTACCTGTTAAATTTATTTTATCAATTTTCATAAATTATTTCTTTTTTTTCTCTGGAATTTTTTTTTGTTTTTCTAAAATTTCAATTTTTTCTTTCATATTAAGTTTCGATATATTTTTTATTGATTTTTTAACTATTACTTCAGTATTTTTAGATCCAGGTATTGAACCTTTGATAAATAACAGATTGTTTTCTATATCTGATTTAATTATTTCTAAATTTTGCATTTTTCTAATCTTGCTTCCCATATGGCCAGCCATCTTTTTTCCTTTAAATACTTTCCCTGGATCTTGTCTTTGACCTGTGGATCCGTGAGATCTGTGAGATACAGAAACACCATGAGTGGCTCTTAGTCCCGAAAAGTTGTGTCTTTTCATTGCACCTGCAAATCCCTTTCCTATGGTTTTTGATTGTACATCTACAAACTTAACTTCGTTAAAAATTTCTATTCCAAGCTCATTTCCTTCCTTATACTTGCTTGTGTCAATTACTCTAAATTCTTTTAATTTTTTTTTAGGTTCTGTGTTTTTTTTTGTAAAAAATCCTTTCATTTGTTTTGTGAGTTTTGATTGTTTAACTTTTCCAAAACCTATTTGTACAGCTGCATATCCTCTTTTATCTTTCTCAATAACATTAATTATTCTTCCTTTTTCAAATTTTAGAACCGTTACAGGAACTGATTGGCCAGTTTTATAAAACTCCCTTGACATTCCTATTTTTTTTCCAATTAATCCAATTTCGTTCATAGTAATTTTATATTTTAATCTCCACATCTACACCTGAAGCTAAATCTAACTTCATTAATGCTTCAACAGTTTGTGGAGTAGGTTCAATTATATCTATTAATCGTTTATGAGTTCTTGTTTCAAATTGTTCTCTACTTTTTTTATCAATATGAGGTGATCTTAAAACTGTATATTTTTCAATTTTAGTAGGCAAAGGTATTGGACCTTTTATGTTTGCGCCCGTTCTTTTTACAGTATTTACAATCTCTTCGGTGGATTGGTCTAAAATTTTATTATCGTATGCTCTTAGTTTGATTCTTATATTTTGTTTATCCATAAATTATGCCATTTTTTTTGTAACTTCGTCTTGAACATTTTGAGGTACTTTATCATAATGATCAAAAAACATTGAGTATTGCGCTCTACCTTGGGACATTGATCTTAAGTTATTTATATAACCAAACATGTTAGCTAAAGGTACCATTGCGGTTATTACTGTTGCGTTCCCTCTTTGCTCCTGAGTATTAATTTGACCTCTTCTACTGTTTAAATCACCAATAACATCACCCATATAATCTTCAGGAGTAACTACCTCAACTCTCATTATAGGTTCTAATAATTTTAATGTTGCTTTCTGACAAGCTTCTTTAAAACATTGTCTTGATGCAAGTTCAAAAGCTAAAACACTAGAGTCAACATCGTGATGTAATCCATCAACAATAGTCACTTTATAATCAATAATTGGGAAACCGGCTAAAATTCCTGTGTCTGATACTGACTCAATACCTTTTTCTACACCAGGGATAAATTCTTTAGGAATTGCACCTCCTTTTATTTTATTTTCAACTTCTCTACCTTTTCCAGGTTCTAGTGGTTCAATTGATAATTTAACTCTAGCAAACTGGCCTGCTCCACCACTCTGTTTTTTATGAATATAATCAGCTGTAGAATTCCCTAATATTGTTTCTCTATAAGCAACTTGAGGAGCTCCGATATTAGCCTCAACTTTAAATTCTCTTTTCATTCTATCAACTATTATATCTAAATGAAGCTCTCCCATTCCTTTAATTATTGTTTGCCCTGACTCTTCATCTGAAGTAACTCTGAATGAAGGGTCTTCTTTTGCTAATCGACCAAGTGCTTCGCCCATTTTTTCTTGGTCACCTTTTGTTTTAGGTTCAACAGCAATTTCAATAACTGGATCAGGAAATTCCATAGGTTCTAGTAAAACTGGGTTTTCTTCATCAGACAATGTGTGTCCAGTAATCGTATGTTTTAAACCTGCTAATGCTACAATATCACCCGCATTTGCTTCCTTAATATCTTCTCTGGAATTCGCATGCATTAGAAGCATTCTGCCTACTCTCTCTTCTTTATCTTTTGAAGTATTAAAAATTCCTGTCCCTGATTTAATAGTACCTGAATATATTCTAATAAATGTTAGTGATCCAACAAATGGATCATTAGCTACTTTAAATGCTAAAGCAGAAAAAGGTGATGTATCATCAAATTTCATTTCTAATTCATCCCCTGAACCTGGCTTAGTTCCCTTAATTGATCCAATATCTTCTGGGCTTGGTAAGTAATCTACAACTGCATCTAATAAAGGTTGAACGCCTTTATTTTTAAATGCTGATCCAGTTAAAACAGGAACAAAATCAAATTTAAGACATCCTTTTCTTATACAGCTAATCAGATCTTTTTCTGATATTTCTTTTCCATTTAAATAATCTTCCATTAATTTTTCATCTTGTTCGACTGCTGTTTCAAGTAATTCTTGTCTATACTTATTGGCACTCTCTTTTAAATCCTCCGGAATATCTGTTATTTCAAATTCAGCTCCGAGAGATTCATCTTTCCAAATTACTGCTTTCATTTTAATTAAATCCACAATTCCTTTAAGAGAAGACTCTATACCTACAGGTATTTGAGTAACCAAAGGTTTTGCCCCTAATCTATCTCTAATCATATCAACACACATAAAAAAATTAGCGCCTGTTCTATCTAGTTTATTAACAAAACAAATTCTTGGTACTTTATACTTGTCTGCTTGTCTCCACACTGTCTCTGATTGTGGTTCAACACCAGCAACACCATCAAAAACTGCAACTGCTCCATCAAGAACTTTCAAAGATCTTTCAACTTCAATAGTAAAATCTACATGACCTGGTGTATCAATAATATTAACTCTATGATCTCTCCAAAAACAAGTTGTTGCTGCTGAAGTTATTGTAATTCCTCTTTCTTGTTCCTGTTCCATCCAATCCATAGTTGCTGCACCATCATGAACTTCACCTATTTTATGACTTTTACCCGTGTAATATAATATTCTTTCAGTTGTAGTTGTTTTTCCAGCATCGATATGAGCCATGATCCCTATGTTTCTGTACTTATCTAATTTATGAGTTCTTGGCATAATTTTTTACCATCTAAAATGAGCAAAAGCTTTATTTGACTCTGCCATTTTATGTGTATCTTCTTTCTTTTTAATTGCTGATCCTTTATTTTGGTATGCATCAAATATTTCGTTAAAAATTTTATCAGCCATTTTTTTATTTTTTCTTTTTCTTGAAGCGTCTATTAACCATCTAAGTGCTAAAGCTTGAGATCGTTTAGATTTTACTTCAACTGGAACTTGATAAGTAGCTCCACCAACTCTTCTAGATCTAACTTCTACTGTTGGTTTAATATTATTGATTGCTTCGTTAAATATGTTTATTGGTTCTTCTTTACCTTTGGTTTTTAATTTATCTAAAGCATCATAAACAATTTTTTCAGCAACAGTTTTTTTTCCATCATACATTAGTGAATTAATTAGTTTAGGAATTACGTTAGATTTAAATTTGTGATCTACAATAGGAATTTTTTTTGGAGCTCGTTTTTTTCTAGACATTTTTACTTACCTTTTTTTGCTCCATATTTAGATCTTTGTTGTTTTCTTGCAGTTACTCCTTGGGTGTCTAGATTGCCTCTTAGTATATGATAGCGAACACCTGGCAAGTCTTTAACTCTACCGCCTCTTATTAAAACAACGGAGTGTTCTTGTAAATTATGACCTTCTCCAGGTATATAAGAGGTTACTTCATGACCGTTTGATAATCTAACTCTAGCAACTTTTCTTAAAGCAGAATTCGGTTTTTTAGGTGTTGTTGTATATACTTTTACGCAAACTCCTCTTTTCTGTGGAGATTTTTCTAAGGCTGGAACTTTATCCCTAGATTTTTGCTTTATTCTTTTTTTCTTTAATAACTGGTTTATAGTTGGCATAAATTTTTTAAATTTTTGGAAAGAAAATAGTCGACTTTTTGTCGTTATTTATATGGCAGCGTTTAGTACAATAGAGCACTACGTTCCAACCAAAATCATCGCCAAAATACATAAGAAATGTATTTTGTCAATTTAAAATTGTATATTGATGATTAATTTTTTATTGATTTACCTGAGTTTCGGGAGCTTCTTTGCTTTCCTGATTGGATAAAAATTCTTTATCATCCTCTAGTGCTTTTTTGTTCCATTTGCTCTTAATCACACCAGTTCCAGCTGGAACGAGTCTTCCAACTATGACATTTTCTTTTAAACCTGATAATTTATCAATTTTTCCTCTTATTGCGGCGTCTGTTAAAACTCTTGTAGTTTCTTGGAATGAAGCTGCGGAAATGAATGATTCAGTTTGGAGAGATGCTTTGGTAATTCCCATCAAAACTCTTTCTCCTGTAGCAGGTTTTTTACCTTCTGTATTTAATTTTTCATTATTTTCATCAAATTTAATTCTATCAATAATTTCGCCAGGTAAATATTTAGAATCTCCAGAAGTTTTAATTTCAACTTTTTTAAGCATTTGTCTCAAAATTGTCTCTATATGTTTGTCATTTATTACTACACCTTGTAATCTATAAACTTCTTGAACTTGGTTAACAAAATAATCAGTTAATTCTTCTATACCAAGAATTCTTAATATATCATGAGGTGCAGGACTTCCGTCTAATAAATATTCCCCTTTTTTAATTGCTTCACCTTGGTTAAAATTAATATGTTTTCCTTTTGGAATTAAATAATTTGATGCTTCTCCGTTTTCTGGTTGTATACTAACTCGTTGTTTACCTCTTACTTCTTTTCCAAATATTACCTTTCCATCATTTTCAGCAATAATTGCACTTTCTTTTGGTCTTCTTGCTTCAAATAATTCAGCAACTCTTGGTAGACCACCTGTTATATCTTTGGTTTTAGAAGTTTCTTTTGGAAGTCTAGCTATTACATCACCAGCATGAATCTTTTGACCATCTTTTACTGACAATATTGAATCTGGAACTAAATAGTATCTAGCTTCATTGTCGTCAGCTTTTTTTACAACATTACCCTTTTCATCTCTTAATGTAATTCTTGGTTTTAATTCAGTATTTTTAGATTGTGCACGCCAATCAATAACTGAATTAGAAGTAATACCAGTAGCATCATCTAAAGTTTCTGCAAGTGATATGCCATCTATTAAATCAACATAATTTACTATGCCACTTTTTTCTGCAATCACTGGTGTTGTATATGGATCCCACTCACAAATTTTTGTATTTTTTTTTATTTTTTCATCATTTTTAAAAAATAATTTTGAACCATAAGGGACTTTGTACACTGCTATTTGCAATCCATTTTCATCTTCTAATGATAATTGAGTATTTCTACCCATAACAACTAAATTATTTTTAGAATCTACTAATAAATTTGTATTTATAACTTTTAAAATTCCGTCATTTTTAGTTATGATTTGAGAATCTTGTTTTATTTGCGCGGTACCACCTACGTGAAAAGTTCTCATGGTTAATTGTGTACCTGGTTCACCGATTGACTGTGCTGATATCATTCCAATTGCTTCACCAGAATGGACCATTTTACCTCTTGATAGGTCTCGTCCATAACAAGTTGCACAAACGCCTTCTTTCATAGAGCATGTAATAACAGAAAATACATTAATAATTTTAACTCCTGCTGCATCAATTTTTTCACATACAGCTTCATCTATCATTTCAAATTTTTTAAGGATAATTTCACCAGAAATAGGATTCTTTATATCTTTTGCGGCAACTCGTCCTAAAGAACGTTCAGACAAACTAACTATAACATTTCCACCCTCTATTATTTCAGCTAATTTTATGTCTCCGGGGTTTTCACATTTAGTTTTTGTTATTGTTAAATCTTGAGCAACATCACATAATCTTCTTGTTAAATAGCCTGAATTTGCAGTTTTTAATGCTGTATCAGCTAATCCTTTTCTAGCACCGTGAGTTGAATTAAAGTACTCAAGAGCAGTCAAGCCTTCTTTAAAATTTGATGTAATAGGAGACTCAATAATTTCGCCTGATGGTTTCGCTATTAAACCTCTCATACCAGCAAGTTGCTTCATTTGAGCAGCTGAACCTCTTGCTCCACTATCCGCCATCATAAATACAGAATTTATTTTTAACTGTTCGTCAGAAATTTCAGTTGCAGATATTCCTTTCATCATTTCAACTGCAACTTTGTCAGTACATTTCGACCACGCATCAACTACTTTGTTATATTTTTCTCCTCTTGTAATTAATCCCTCAGAATATTGGTTTTCATATTCTGCTATAAGTTTTTTTGTTTCGTCTATTAGTTGCTCTTTATTTTCAGGGATAATTAAATCGTCTTTTCCAAAAGAGATACCTGCTTTAAATGCATGTTTAAAACCTAAGTCCTTTAATTTATCGCAAAATATTACTGTGTTCTTTTGTCCTGTAAACCTAAAAACTATATCAATTATTTCAGAAACAGTTCTTTTTGGTAAAACTCTATCAACTAATGAAAATGAAATATCTTTATTTTTTGGTAACAAATTTGCTAATAAAAATCTCCCAGCAGTACTTGTGTATTTTTCTATAACTTTTTTTCCATTTTTATCGATAGTTTCAAACCTTGATATAATTTTGGAATGAACCTTTATTTTTCCCATTTCTAAAGCTTGTTCTATTTCAGAATTGTTAACAAAATATCCATCAATTTTTTCTTTCTTTTTTGGTTCTAAAGATAAGTAGTAAATACCAAGTATCATATCTTGACTTGGAACAATAATTGGTTTTCCATTTGAAGGACTTAATATATTATTTGTTGACATCATTAATACTCTTGCTTCAAGTTGGGCCTCTAAACTTAAAGGTATGTGAACTGCCATTTGATCTCCATCAAAATCTGCATTGAATGCCGCACACACTAATGGATGTAATTCTATAGCCTCACCTTCAATTAACTTTGGTTCAAAAGCCTGAACTCCTAATCTATGCAAGGTAGGTGCTCTATTTAAAATAACCGGATGTTCCCTTACAATTAATTCTAATGCATCCCAAACTTCATTTTTTTCCTTTTCTACTATTTTTTTTGCTTGCTTAATTGTAGATGCTAATCCAAGTTTATTAAGTCTAGCATAAAGAAATGGTTTAAATAATTCCAAGGCCATTTTTTTAGGCAAACCACATTCATGAAGTTTTAAATCAGGACCAACTACAATTACTGATCGTCCTGAATAATCAACTCGTTTTCCTAAAAGATTTTGTCTAAATCTTCCCTGTTTCCCTTTAAGCATTTCAGCTAAAGATTTAAGTGGTCTTTTTCCAGTTCCAGTAATAACTCTACCTCTTCTTCCATTGTCGAATAGTGCATCTACTGACTCCTGCAACATTCTTTTTTCATTTCTAATTATTATGTCAGGAGCTTTAAGATCAATTAATCTTTTTAATCTATTGTTTCTATTAATAACTCTTCTATATAAATCATTTAAGTCCGAAGTTGCAAAACGTCCTCCATCTAGAGGAACTAAAGGTCTAAGTTCTGGTGGAATAACCGGAACAACGGTTAATATCATCCATTCTGGTTTATTTCCAGTTTCTATAAATGAGTCAATTAACTTTAATCTTTTAATAGATCTTTCTTCAGCTACTTTTGACTTAGTTTCATTAATATTTTTAACTAGTTTATTTTTTTCTTCCTCAAGATTTATTGATTTTAATATTTCTAAGATAGCTTCGGCACCAATGCCAGCGGTAAAAGACTCTTCACCAAATTCGTTTTGGTATTTTAAAAGCTCATCCTCATTCAAAAGTTGGTTTGGCTTTAAACCAGTTAACCCAGGTTCAATTACTATAAAATTTTCAAAATATAAAACTCTTTCAACTTCTTTTAGTTTCATGTCTACGGCTAGTGCTATTCTGCTTGGAAGAGATTTTAAAAACCAAATATGCGCTACTGGCGTGGCAAGGTTAATATGACCCATTCTCTCTCTTCTTACATTTGATTTTGTTACTTCAACTCCGCATTTTTCACAAATAATACCTCTAAATTTCATTCTTTTATATTTTCCACATAAACACTCATAATCCTTTATGGGTCCAAATATTCTTGCACAGAATAATCCATCTTTTTCAGGTCTAAAAGTTCTGTAGTTTATTGTTTCGGGTTTTTTTATCTCACCGTAGGTCCACGATTTTATTTTCTCTGGACTTGCTAGAGTGATCTTGATGCTGGTAAAATTTTGTTCATCAATTAGGCTCGGTTTTTTAAATGGATCTACAATTTGATCTTTCATAATTAATTTAACTCTACATTAAGTGCTAACGCCTTCATTTCTTTTACTAGCACGTTGAATGATTCTGGAATACCAGATTCAAAATTTTCCTCACCTTTTACAATGGTTTCATAAACTTTAACCCTTCCAGCTACATCATCTGATTTTACTGTTAAGATTTCTTGAAGAGTATATGATGCACCATACGCTTCTAATGCCCAAACTTCCATTTCTCCAAATCTCTGCCCACCTAATTGTGCTTTTCCACCTAAAGGTTGTTGTGTAACCAAACTGTATGGACCTGTAGATCTAGCATGAATTTTATCTTCAACTAAATGATGAAGTTTTAACATGTATATTGTTCCTACAGTAACCGGTCTATCAAATTTTTCACCGGTTCTTCCATCCCATAGGTAAGTTTGTCCAGATTCTGGTAGATTGGCAGTTTTAAGCATTTTTGTTACATCTAATTCTTTAGCTCCATCAAAGACAGGTGTAGCTATAGGCACACCATTTTGTAAGTTTTCACATAAATCGTTAAATTCTATTTTATTAAGCTTGTTAATTTCATTTTCAAATTTTTCTGCGCCATATACTGATTTATAAAATGAAGATATTTTTTCACTTTTTTCTACTTTTTTTTGATTATCATTTATTAGTTCTTTTAAATTTTCACCAAGTTGAGAACAGGCCCAACCTAAGTGAGTCTCTAGTATTTGACCCACATTCATTCTACTTGGTACTCCTAGTGGATTAAGAACTATATCTACAGCTTTTCCGTTTTCTAAGTAAGGCATATCTTCTACCGGAACAATTTTACTTACTACTCCTTTGTTACCATGTCTTCCTGACATTTTATCACCAGGTTTTAGTCTTCTTTTTACAGCTACAAAAACTTTAACCATCTTCATCACACTAGGTAATAAATCATCACCTTGTTTTATTTTTAAAACTTTATCCTCAAATCTTTCAGTTATATCTTTTTTTGCTTCATTATACTGATCTTTAAGTTGTTCGAGTGAGTTTATTGCAGATTTATCATCAATTGAAATTTTAAAAATATTATTTATTGTCATCGAGTTTATTTTTTCCGAAACGTTTTGATTGCCTTTTTCTATCTCTTTCAAGGCTTTAAATTTTTTGTTTTCTAATATAGAAGCAGCTCTTTGTTTAATGCTTCTTTCTAAAATTTCTTCTTCGACAATTTTATCTTGATTTACAGACTCAATTTCAGCTCTTTCAATTGTAATGGATCTTTCGTCTTTTTCAATACCATGTCTATTGAATACTCTTACATCCACAATAGTTCCGCCACTACCGCTAGGCATTCTTAATGATGAGTCTATTACATCGATTGCCTTTTCACCAAATATAGATCTTAATAATTTTTCCTCAGGACCTGATGCGCTGTCTCCTTTTGGTGTAACTTTACCAACTAGTATATCTCCGGGTTTTACTTCTGCTCCGATGTATACAATTCCGGATTCATCTAAGTTTTTTAATGATTCTTCACTAACATTAGGTATGTCTCTTGTTATATCTTCTTCACCTAATTTTGTGTCTCTGGCCATTAATTCATGTTCTTCAATATGAACTGATGTGAATACATCATCTGTTACACATCTTTCAGATATAAGAATTGAATCTTCAAAATTATAACCCTGCCATGGCATAAATGCTACAGTCACATTTTTTCCTAATGCAAGTTCACCAAGTTTTGTTGAGGGTCCATCTGCAATTATATCTCCGGATTTAACTTTTTCCCCAACTCTTACAAGGGGTTTTTGATTTATACATGTATTTTGATTTGACCTTTTAAATTTTTGTAAATTATATATATCAACACCAGATTTTGTTAGGTCAGTATCATCAGTAGCTTTAATTACAATTCTTTTACCATCAATTTTATCAACTATTCCATTTCTTTTAGCAACAATTGTTACACCGGAATCTAAAGCTACATCGCTTTCAATTCCTGTACCAACTAAAGGGGACTCAGGTTTTAATAATGGTACAGCTTGTCTCATCATATTTGATCCCATTAGCGCTCTATTAGCATCATCATTTTCTAAAAAAGGTATTAAAGATGCAGCTACTGATACTAATTGTTTTGGTGAAACGTCGATGTAATCAATACTATCTGGTTTTGATAAAATAAAATTTAAATTTTGTCTTGATGAAACTAACTCTTCAATTAGTTTTCCATTTTTATCAATTTTTGAATTCGCTTGTGCTATTGTAAATTTTGTTTCCTCCATTGCTGACAAATAAACTATTTCTTGTTGAACAATGGCATCTTTGACTTTTTTGTAAGGACTTTCTATAAAACCATATTTGTTTATTTTTGAATATGTTGACAAACTATTTATCAAACCAATATTTGGACCTTCTGGGGTTTCAATTGGGCATATTCTGCCGTAATGCGTTGGATGAACATCTCTAACTTCAAAGCCTGCTCTTTCCCTGGTCAATCCTCCTGGTCCTAAAGCTGAAACTCTTCTTTTATGAGTTATTTCTGAAAGTGGATTTGTCTGATCCATAAACTGGGAAAGTTGAGAAGTTGCAAAGAAATCTTTTAATGAAATTGTAAGTGGCTTTGCATTTATCAAGTCTTGTGGCATTGCTGACTCTATATCTAAATTAGTCATTTTTTCTTTAATTGCTCTTTCCATTCTATAAACGCCTATTCTTGCTTGATTTTCCACTAACTCACCGACTGATCTAACTCTTCTGTTTCCGAGATGATCTATATCGTCAACTTCATCTTTTCCATCACGTAAGTCTAACATTTTATTAATTATTGCTAAAATATCGTCGTTTCTTAAAATAGTTATTTTATCTGAGCAATTAAGATTGAGTCTTGAATTCATTTTTACTCTGCCAACATCTGATAAATCATATCTATCTGAACTAAAAAATAAATTATTAAATATTTGGGAAGCAATTTCAATTGTTGGAGGCTCTCCTGGTCTCAGAACTTTATAAATTTCAGTAATAGCATCATTTTTGTTTTCATTTTTATCATGATAAATAGTTAAAAGCATATAAGGCCCTTTGTTAATTGGATTTGTCCTTGATATTTCAACTATATTTATATTTGAGGAAGTTATTTTTTCTAAAATTTCTTCAGTTACTTCAGTTCCAATTTTAAATGTTTCATCATTAATTTGAATATCCTTATGTAAAAATTTTCCAATTAAAGATTTATTTGAAACTAAAATATCTTTAAGACCATCATTTGATAGTTTTTTAGCAATTAAAAAATTTAGCTTATCATTTAATTTTATAACAACTTTTTGAGTTTTGGCATCAATAATTTCTTCAGGAACATTTTTTACCTTGTAATTATCTGGAACAAATTTAGTTTTCCATTTATTTAAATCTTTGTTAAATTGATATAAATCTTTATCGTAAAATTCATTTATCATATCAGATTTTGTATAACCTAAAGCTAACAAAAGTGTTGATGCTAAAATTTTCTTCTTTCTATCAATTTTAAAATATAATTTATCTTGCACATCATACTCAAAATCTAGCCATGATCCTCGATTTGGAATAACTCTACAATTAAAAAGTAGTTTACCACTAGCATGTGATTTTCCTTTATCATGATCAAAGAAAACACCTGGACTTCTATGCATCTGATTTACAACAACTCTTTGAACGCCATTTGTAATAAAAGTTCCGCTATGGGTCATCATTGGAACTTCTCCCATGTAAACTTCTTGCTCTTTTGCTGATAAAATATCTTTTGTATTATTCTCTTGATCTATTTCGTAAACAACCAATCTCAGTGTGCATTTTAAAGCAGATGAGTAAGTTAGTCCTCTTTGAATACATTCTTCTGTATCAAATTTTGGTTTTTCAAATCTGTAAGAAACATATTCTAATGTTGCTTTATCATTTATATCTTCTATAGGAAATATGCTTTTAAAAACTCTATCAAATCCTTTTACTAAATTTAATTCTAAGTTTTCTTTAAATTCTGTAAGTTGTTTATAAGAATTTTTTTGAACTTCTATTAAATTTGGTATTGATAAATCTTCTTTTAATTTTCCAAAATTTTTTCTTATATTTTTTTTTTCGGTATAAGATAATTGCATGCAAAAAGCTGATTTTACGACCAGCAGTTTAATTTTTTAATTTATTTTAATTCTACTTTAGCGCCAGCAGCTTCAAGTTTCTTTTTAATTTCTTCTGCTTCTTTTTTATTAACACCTGTTTTAACATCTTTTGGAGCACCTTCGACTAGGTCTTTTGCTTCTTTTAATCCCAAAGATGTTACTGCTCTAACTTCTTTAATTACATTGATTTTTTTGTCTCCTGCTGATGCAAGTACTATTGTAAATTCGTCTTTTTCTTCAGCTGGTGCTGCTCCTGCCGCTGCAGGTGCTGCTTGTGCTACAGCTGCCGCTGCTGTAACTCCCCATTTTTCTTCTAATTGTTTTGAAAGTTCAGCTGCTTCAACAACAGTTAAACTTGATAAATCTTCTATAATTTTATTTAAATCAGCCATTGATTAGTCCTTAATTTTGTTTTTTTGATTTTTCGAGCGCTAAAATAGCGATTTTTGAAGCAGGTGCAAGCAAAATACTTGCTATTTTTTGTGCTGGAGATCTTAAAATACCTACTATTTTAGCCCTTGCTTCATCCAGTGACGGAAGTGTCGCGACATTTTTGACTCCTGCAACATCCAAAATGTCATTTCCCATGATTCCACCTAAAATTTTTAATTTATCATTATCCTTAGAAAACTTAGTTAAGATTTTTGCTGATGTAATTGCGTCATCAGAAAGTGCGACTGCTGTTGGACCAGAAAATAGTTTAGCTAATTCCTTAGATTTAGTCTTTTCTAATGCTAATTTTGTAATTCTATTTTTTGTAATTTTAAAAATTATACCATGTTGTCTCATTTCTTTTCTTAATTTATCAAGTTGAGAAACTGTAAGTCCTTGATAATGAGCAACAATAACAGCTTCACTTGTATCAAAGTAAGTTGTCATTTCTTTAATGTATTGCTTTTTTTTAGCTTTGTTCATCATAAATTTAAATGTTTTTAGTTAATTTTAGTTTATAGGATATTCCCATTGTTGAAGTAATAAATATACTTTTTATTAAATCTCCTTTTTTTAGTGGATTATTTGATTTTTCTCTATCTAAAGTTTCCATAACAGCATTAAAATTTTTTATAATTTTTTCGTCCGAAAAAGATTTTTTTCCTATGCTTAATCCTACATTTCCATCCTTATCATTTTTAAGTTCAACTTGACCAAGTTTAGCTTCTGATATAGCTTTTTTAATATTTTCATTTACAGTTCCTAGTTTTGGATTTGGCATTAAACCCTTGGGACCAAGAATTTTTCCTAATTTTGATAATTTAATCATCATAGAAGGTGTACATATCAACTTTTCAAAATTAATATTACCATTTTTTATCTTTTCAATTAAATCATCTCCACCTACAATGTCTGCTCCTGCATCTTTAGCATCCTTTTGTTTAGAATCTTCGCAAACGACAGCTATTTTAATTTTTTTACCTGATCCAGAAGGTAAATTTACTACCGTTCTCAAGTTAAATTCACCTTTTTTTTGTTTATTATTTATTTGAAGACTTAGATCAATTGACTCATCAAATTTTGTGGTACAATTGCTTTTAACCTTGCTTAAAATTTTATCAATTGCGTCTGAATTTTTTAGTTTATTTTCTGATAATTTTTTAAATCTTTTTGACATAATTAGTCTTTAACCTCTATACCCATAGATCTTGCTGATCCAGATATTATTTTTACCGCTTCTTCTATATCGTTAGCATTTAAATCTTGCATTTTCTTTTTTGCTATTTCTTCAGCTTGCTTTCTTGTAATTGAAGCAACTATGTTTCTTCCTGGTTCTTGTGAACCACTTTTTAATTTAGCTGCTTCTTTAATAAAGTGAGATGCTGGTGGAGATTTAATAATAAAATCGAATTTTTTATCTTTATATACAGTAATAACTACAGGTACTGGTTTGCCCATAAAATTTTTGGTCTTCTCATTAAAGGCTTTACAAAATTCCATTATATTTATTCCTCTTTGACCTAACGCAGGCCCCACAGGTGGAGCTGGATTGGCTTGACCTCCATTTATTTGTAATTTTACGTATCCGGAAATTTCTTTTTTTGCCATTAGCTCATCTTTTCTACTTGATTAAATTCTAAATCTACAGGCGTTGGTCTACCAAATATTGAAACTGAAACTTTTAATCTTGATTTATCGTCATCTATTTCTTCTACAAGTCCACTGAAAGATGCAAAAGGTCCGTCAATTACTTGCACTTTTTCTCCTATAGAATAGTCTACACTTGATTTTGGTTGAGCAACTCCATCTTTAATTTGTCCTAATATTTTTTCAATCTCATTGTCAGATACTGGGACTGGTGTCCCTCTTGAACCTAGAAATCCACTAACTTTTTTAATATTTTTAATCATATGATATATATTATTATCCATTTCAGACTTAATTAAAACATAGCCTGGAAAATATTTTTTTTTTCTTTGGACTCTTTTTCCTCTTTTTACCTCAGTGATATCATGCGTTGGGACTATTATTTCTTCTATTTTTTCTGATATTTTAGCTTTTTCAGCTTCTTCTTTAATTAATTGAGCTACTTTATTTTCAAAGCTAGAATGAGACTGAACTATATACCAATTTTTCATTATAAACCTATGTTCAAAACTATTTGAAGGAGTGATTTTAGTATTTGATCAACTAATAAAAAGAATAAAGAGGCAATTATAGCCATTGCAACAACCATCAATGTTCCTTGCATAGTTTCTTTACCTGTAGGCCAAGTAACCTTAAAAGCTTCCTGTTTAACTTCCTGAATAAATTTTAAAGGGTTCATATAACTTTCTTCATTTTTAATATTTGGCAGGAGCGGAGGGAATCGAACCCCCAACCTCCGGTTTTGGAGACCGGCGCTCTACCAATTGAGCTACACTCCTATGGGGTAGCTTACTTTATTATCTTAGTTACTACTCCAGCTCCTACTGTTCTTCCACCTTCTCTAATAGCAAAATTTAACTTTTCACTCATTGCAATTGGTGTAATTAGTTTTACTTTAAACTTAGCATCATCACCTGGCATTACCATTTCTGTGCCTGAAGGTAATTCAACTTCACCAGTAACATCTGTGGTTCTAAAATAAAACTGTGGTCTATATTTAGTAAAAAAAGGAGTATGTCTTCCACCTTCTTCTTTTTTTAACACATAAGCTTGAGCTTCAAACTCTGTATGTGGTGTAACAGATCCAGGTTTTGCAAGTACTTGTCCTCGTTCGACATCAGTTCTTTCAACACCTCTTAATAAGGCACCAATATTATCGCCTGCCTCACCTGTGTCTAAAATTTTTCTAAACATTTCTACACCAGTACAAACTGATTTTTTTGTTTCTCTAATACCAACGATTTCTATTTCTTCTCCAGTTTTTACAACACCTTGTTCTACTCTACCTGTAACAACCGTACCTCTTCCAGAAATTGAAAAAACATCTTCAACTGGCATTAAGAAAGGTTTATCTTTCGGTCTATCTGGTTGTGGAATATGTTCGTCAACAGCTTTCATTAATTCCGTAATTGCTTTTTTGCCAATCTCCTCATCTTTACCTTCAACAGCAGCTAATGCTGATCCTTTAATAATTGGAGTTTTGTCTCCTGGAAATTTGTAAGATGTTAATAATTCTTTAATTTCCTCTTCAACAAGTTCTATCAATTCTTTATCTTTTACTTGATCAACTTTATTTAAAAAAACTACGATTGCCGGAACTCCTACTTGCCTTGCAAGAAGAATATGTTCTCTTGTTTGAGGCATTGGTCCGTCAGCAGCGTTTACAACTAGAATTGCTCCATCCATTTGTGCTGCACCAGTAATCATATTTTTTACATAGTCAGCATGGCCCGGGCAATCAACATGGGCGTAATGCCTTTTTTCAGTTTCATATTCAACGTGAGCAGTTGAAATTGTAATTCCTCTTTCTTTTTCCTCTGGAGCTTTATCAATTTGATCATAAGCTACAAAGTTTGCTCCACCTGACTCTGATAAAACTTTTGTTATAGCAGCTGTCAGTGTTGTTTTTCCATGGTCGACGTGTCCTATTGTACCAATATTACAATGTGGTTTCGTCCTATTAAATTTTTCCTTTGACATTACTTTTTATACCTCGCTTTAAATTTTAATTTTTTGGAGCGGGTAAAGGGAATCGAACCCTTACATCCAGCTTGGAAGGCTAGCGTTCTACCATTGAACTACACCCGCATAACCAAGTTCACACTCCAAGTTGTTTAAACACTTTATAAAATGGTGGAGGGGGAAGGATTCGAACCTTCGAAGACCGAAGTCAACGGGTTTACAGCCCGCCCCATTTGACCGCTTTGGTACCCCTCCCATCTAAGTAGGGGAAGCGTCCCCTTGCTGAATAAAGCTTCAAACAACATGGGTTTTATATATTTTTATTGCATAAATGCAATACGAGAAATAAAGGGAAAAGTGCTTAAAAAACGTATAAAAAACATAAATATTTATGAATAAATCATCTTTTTTCATTGTTGGGAAGCATCCTGTTATAGAAGCCTTAAAAAATGACAATAGAAAGGTTTTACGAATTTTTTTAACCGAAGAAAGTAAAAAAACTATTCATCGAGAAAGTCCAAACAAAAACTTGCTAAAAGATATAAAAGTTTATTTTAAAACCAAAAAAGAATTAGACAAATACAGTAGAAATGAAGGAATTATGCACCAAGGTTTTGTTGCAGAGATTGAACATATAGAAGAAATAGAGCTTAAAGAGTTTATTAAAAATAGAAAAAATTTAACTTTAGCATGTTTAGATGAGGTAACAGATCCAAGAAATATTGGTTCATTAATAAGAAGTGCAGCTTCCTTTAAAATAGATGGAATAGTAGTTAAAGAAAGACATTTTCCAAAGGAAAGTAAATTGATGTACAAGTCTGCAAGTGGATGTTTAGAACATATAAATATTTTTCAAGTATCGAATATAAATACAGCATTAAAATATTTAAGAGAAAAAAACTTTTGGATATATGGTTTTGACTCAAAAAGTAAGAAAGATTTTACAGATATAAAATGGGAAGGAAATATTGTTTTGCTATTTGGATCTGAGGGACATGGAATCAAAAAAAACACAGAAAAATACTCAGATTATTTGGTAAAAATTGATATTAATAATAAAGTTGAAAGCTTAAATATATCAAATACAGCGTCAATTGCGTTTCATCATATAAATAAACAAAAAAAAATATCTTGATAATCTATAAATACATATTAAAAAAGATCTAAGCCCTTGTAGCTCAGTTGGTAGAGCAATTGATTTGTAATCAATAGGTCCGCGGTTCGAATCCGTGCGGGGGCACCACTAACTAATTTCTTTTCTTATTTGTTCAATTTTAATTTTTTTTGAAGACTTCTGTTTGAATCATATAATAAATTAAATTTAATTTTTTTATCAGTTTTTATTAAAATATTTTTTGCATTTCTAAATTCTAAATTATCAGCTACTGCACTAATTGGTCTTTTTTGGGGATTTAAATTTCTTATTTTTACAATTGATTTGTCGCTTATAATTTTACCCTTCCATCTTCTTGGTCTAAAAGGACTTATTGGAGAAATAGATAATTTTTTTGAATGCAAACTTAAAATAGGACCATGGACTGATAAGTTATAGGCAGTGCTTCCTGCTGGTGTTGACACCAACACTCCATCAGAAATTAATTTTTTAATAATAGTTTTTGCACCAGTTTTAATTAGTAATGATGCAGCTTGTCTACTTTGTCTCAAAATTGATACCTCATTGATTGCGATAAATTTTTTATTTTGTCCTTTTTTATTTTTTACAATCATTTCTAACGGTGAAATAGAGATCATTTTTGCCTTAGAAAAATTTTTTATAGTATGTTTAGGTGAAAATTTGTTCATTAAAAAACCATAGTTACCAGAGTTAATCCCGTAAAATGATTTTGTTGAATTTTTATTTTTCTTTAAAACTTTAAGCATAAAACCATCTCCGCCAATAACAATTATTAAATTTGATTTTAAGAATTGATATTTTTTTATATTTTTAGAAATAAATGATTTTATTCTTAATGATTTTTTATTTGTATCTGAGATTATTGTAATTTTATTCATTAATGTGGTGCCCTCGGCCAGACTCGAACTGGCACTCCCAAAAGGGCAAGGATTTTAAGTCCTTTGTGTCTACCAATTTCACCACGAGGGCATGAGTTATTTTCATGAGTATTTATGCTAATATTTATAATTGAACAAGAGCAATAAGTAAAATTTTTTTAGTTTATCTCTCTATGCTCCTGTCTTGCTCCTGTTGTCCCATATTATCCTATAATAATTCTAATAGAATTAGAAATTTTTCAAATTAACTCAATTCACTTTTAATTTTTGGAATTATGTATTTTTGTGCAATTTCTTTAAAATCTTTAGCTGAAATTATATCTGATTTATGTGTGTTGCAGATAGAACAAGCTAAAGTTAAATTATTAAGCAAGTAACCCTTGGAGCTGTCTATTCTTTCTATTTGAAGTCTATTTTGTTGATTACCAACTTTTTCTCCAATTTTTTTTAAATAACTTTTAATTGTCTCATTATTATTTCCACAATAATAACAAACCTTTATTTTTTCTTCATACCATTTTCTATATTCAAGTGGTTTATGTGGGGCTTCTATATTTCTATTTCTAGCACTATCCTTGAGGTTTTCACCTACCATTACGAAAGGATTATTTTCTTTTGCTTTTTGTTCTGTTTTTTTTCTTAAAGCTCTTATTTTTTTTCTGTATTCTGGATCAAGCATATTACGCTGATGTCTGGCTCTACTATTTTGATTTATTTTTTTTTTATTTTTTTTTGCATATTCTTTCCTTCTTAAAGACATTAACTCTTTTTCTTTATCAGAGAGGTTAGATAATCTTTTTTTTGCTTTTTCAGCATATTTTTGCTTAGCCTCCTCTTTTGAGTACTTTCTAGGTCTTCCTAGTTGAAAATACGGACGCTCAACTTTTTTAGTCATAAAGTTTTCTAATATATTTTTTTCCTATTTTTCTAAATTCCTCATCATTAAAAAAGGATCCTTTAACAGAATTGCAAAAATTACAGCAAATAACAATATTGCTGACTTTATAGCCTTGTTTTGTATCTTTTCTATCTACTCCAAAATTTTTAATGTGAGGTCTTATTTTTTTAACAAATTTACTTGATCTGAATTGCTCAATAGAAATCCCACAATAATAACAAGTTTCATCATAATTTTTTTTGAACCAAATTTTAAATTGTTCACTAGTTATTTCTACTACTGAAGATCTTTCATTATTTTTATTATTGGAATTTGATTTTTTAGAACTAATTTTCGCCCATAACAAACTATGCATTTGCATTTTGTCTCTATCTATTGGAATAAGTGTCCCTTCAGCTTTTTGTTTAGCATAACTTTTTCTTCTTCTTAAATTTTTTCTACTTATAAAACATTCCCAACATTCAATCTTTGATTTACGAGATCCTTTGTATTTAGGTTCAAAATCTTTATATTTCTTAATATCTCCACAACTTTTACATTTTACTTCATCAAGACATTCAAAACATTTATTTGATTTTTTATACTTTTGATGTTTTGGAAAAAGTGAAATAGATTTTTTTGTTTGGCATTTAACGCAATATCGCTCATATAAATTTATGCCAGATGCTCTTATATTATTCCAATAACCCATAAAAATACTATCCTATTATACTATCTCTCTATGCTCCTGTCCTGCTCCTGTTTGAGCAAATTATCCTATAGAATTTTAATTAAATTTACTAAAATGTATTTACAACTTCTATGTTTGCACCATAGTCAGGTATTTCACTCATTAAACTATAGTTTGAACTCATTCTGATATCAAAACCATTTAAATCTCTCTTATAAGTTAAAGATGCTTTGTCATTATCTAAACTCATAGCATATTGAATATCGTCAGTTGGTATATAACCAAATCCCAAATATAAAGTGTCACTATGAGCATTGTCACTTTGATTTCTTTCATAGATGGTCATTACAGAAAAACCGTTCTCAGTTATTAAATCAAATCCAATATTTGCTCTTGCGTTCATTGCATCTTGATCAATAGATTTCGTATATTCTGTAGTTTCTGAAAGATAACGATAAGTAGCATCTGAAGATGGACTAAAATCTATTCCAAGTTCCAAACCACCATTTGGTTTAAACGTAAAAGAATTAAAATCTAAAATATCGCTTATTGTAAAACCAGTAGAAATCATTCCTGTTTCAATTGTTTGTTTTTTATACACCAATGCAGTAGTTCCTTCTTCTCTGTATTTGGATAGTTCTGTATAGCTAAGATCAATTCTTATATTTGGAACAATATTAAATTCATCTTTTTTATATGTTGTAAAATAATTAATTGATCCAAATACTTGTGCGCCATTTCTTTTCCCAGTTCTAGTATATAAATCACCTTTTCTAACATGATCAGTCTTCAATGTGCTTATTCCAAGAATACCTTCAGTGAATCTTTTATCATCATGAGGAAAAGTTCCATAAAGAGATAAACTATATGAATCAGTATCTAAAGATGTTCCAGATGTGCCTACATCGACATAATCATTACCAAATCGAAGAGCATATCCATACATTTTGTTTTCACTAATTTTTTTATCCATTCCAATTGTAATACCTTTGCTATCAATTTTTTTTGATGATGAAGAAGATGTGTCGCCCACTCTACCAACGCTAACACTACCTTCACTCCAAAATGACCAATTATCAGATATTTTATCTAAAGCCTCATTCGTTTTATTTGATACTGGAATAACTTTTGATAGCGATGCCATCATTGAATTTGAAAAGTTAAATTTAATATTTTGATTACTTAATTTATCTTCATTTCTATGACGTCTTAACCAATACATACGATTTAATACTGGAGTACTTGCTTGAATAGTAATTTGTTTAGCTGTTGCTGCTTGAGATTCAATTGAACTTGAAATATCTTTACCTTCATCACTAGTATCTGCTGGATCATCACAAGCACCGTCTATTATGCTCCAATTACAGCTTAGGTTAAATTCAAAAACTTTATTATTAATATTTCCAATAAAAAACATTTTACTTCCATCATGGCTAAACGCAACTTCTCTTGCACCTGTATCATGAGATTCTACATCAAAGGTACCTTCAAGGGAGTAAGTAGAAACATCATAAGGTGTGGTTAATTTAAACTGAGAAATATCATCGGTTGCAACATCAATGGTATACATTTTAGTACCATCGTGATTAAAAGTAACTCCATTGATATAACTGTGCAAAGAACTTAAGTCTTCAGTATTAAGATGTGTAACTCCTGAGCTAAGATCAAATGCTGTATCTAGTGAATATTCATTAAGGTGATGTTGAGTATTATTTCCTACACCAGCAATAATCATTCTGGTACCATCATTATTAAATGCAACAGAAGTTAATCTTACTTCTTTACTAGAAACATCATATCTACCATCAAGCGAAGCAGTTGAAACATCAAATGCAGTGGTTAGTGACCAGTAATCTATATTATCAGAAGCATGGTCAGCAATAAACATTTTTGTTCCATCGTTATTAAACACTACTTGGGTTGGTATAAGTTTATCACCACCTCCATGAGTTGCTAATACATGTACTGTTTTAGTATTGTTTAAGGTTGCTGTTGAAATATCATAAGCAGTAGTTAACACATATTCGTAAACATTATCACTTTGTAGGCCACCACCATTCTGATCCTGTTGTGTAGTATACATTTTGGTACCATCATTATTAAATGTTAATCCAAATTCTCCGTTGTCTGCATTTATTGATTTACTTCGTACGAAGGTTGGCTCCGCTATAGCCTTAGAAAGAAATAAAGCTAAAAAAAATAAAATATAATGAATTTTAAAAATATTTTTTATAAACATTAATGCTTTATAAATTTATTTAAGTTCGAGTTTAGTGTAAGACTACCCAAAATGGGTTTGAGCTTTATTTTATCACTTTAAATACAAGTTTAGTACAAGTTTGCTCAAAAAAAATTAGGTTTATTTTTTAAGATTTATTTATCTCTTTGTAAGTGTCTACCAATTAACTATATAATTTATTTTATAATTAGAAATTGTCTTTTTTAATTTCTTCATATCTAAAGAGCAATCTTTGTATCCCTGAATAATTGTGTGTAAATAAGTAGAATTTGGTTTTTGCAAATAATATATTTTTTGAACATAAACTAAAACCTTTTTACCTTTTAAAGTAAAATATTCCTTTTGATAATAATTATAATCAACCCCTTCATATCCATCCAATTCTTTCTCATCATTTCTTGTAATATCCCAAAGGGCTCCATGTACTTCAGATTTTTTGTTTTTTATAATGTTTGCATGCCCATAAACAGAATGATTTGTTTTATGACTAAAACATAATTTATAACCATTTAAAGTATGTTTTTTGATATATTTCGCTCTGCTGCATCTATCTTTCATTTGAATATGGTTTAAATTACTTCCGTAAGCAAAATATAACATTAATCTTTTTCAACAATTTCAATATTTTTCTCTTTTACAAACTTAATTATTTCTAAGTTGCATTTGTCAATTTGACTTTGAACATCACTTCTTAAAACTATTGCCACACCTAATTTTCCTGCTCTAAAAAATGGATAACTACCAATATCAACTTCTTTATTATTTTTTTGTACATTTGACAATGATTTGGCTATTTCACTTTCAACAGTTTTTAAATTTATTGTTTGACTTAATATTGGTTTTCCCCCAACTAATTTATGAGTGATCCCTCCAAGCATAGATTTTAATATTGAAGGAACTCCTGGTAAACAAAATACATTTTCCACATTAAAACCAGGTGCACCACTGGTAGGATTATAAATTAACTCAGCACTTGTTGGCATCCATGCCATTTTTTGTCTTCCTTTATTAAATTCTCCAGGCTTATAATATTTTTCCAAAATATCCATTGCTTCTTTATGAGGCCCGTATTTTAAATTAAATGCTTTTGCTATAGATGATGCAGTTATATCATCATGTGTAGGTCCTATTCCTCCTGTCGTAAAAACATAATCAAACTTTTTTCTTAAATCAGCAACTGTTTCAACAATAATTTTTTCTGAATCAGGGATTGTTCTAACCTCTTGAACTTTTATACCTAAAGAATTTAACCAAATTGAAAGTGTACTTGTATTTGTATCTTGAGTTCTTCCTGATAATATTTCGTTACCAATTACAATTATTCCAGCAAATATTTCTTTTTTATTTGTCATTTTTAAATATAAATAAATTAAGATGAAATTTACCAGTACTTTAATTAAAGGCAAATTAATCAAGCGATATAAAAGATTTTTTATAGATATAAAAGTAAATAATTCCACACTTACCGCTCATTGTCCCAATACAGGATCTATGATGGGTCTATTAGATGAAGGAAATGAGACTTGGATAAGCAAAAATAATGATCCAAAAAGAAAATTAAAATATACACTTGAAATAATCAAATCAAAAAACAAACTAGTAGGTGTTAACACTCATAGAGCAAACAGAATTGTTGAACATGGTTTAAACAACAAACTCTTCGAAGAATTTAAGTCAGTTAAAATGATTAAACCTGAATTTAAATTTTCAAATGATACGAGGTTTGATTTTTTATGTGATAAAAACATCATTGAAGTTAAAAACGTAACATTATTAAGAAAAAAAGAACTAGCTGAATTTCCTGATGCTATTACATCAAGGGGCTCAAAACATCTGCTACAATTAATTAAATCTCTAGAAAAAGGTTATAAACCTTATGTCTTATTTTTAACTCAAATTCAGGATATAAATAGTTTTAAGATAGCAAAAGACATTGATAATGATTACTATCAAAATTATTTAATTGCTAAGAAAGCTGGAGTAAAATTTTTAGCTTACCGATGTAAATTAAATTCTAAAGAAATTAAAATTGAAAAAAAAATTAATATTTTGAATGACTGATAATTATTTAGAAAAATTTGAAAAAATGCGTAAAGCTGGAAATCTTGCTTCTAGAACTCTTGATATGATATCAGCTCAGATAAAACCAGGAATAACAACTAATGAGATTGATAAATTAGGTTATGAATTTATTAGAGATAATGGAGGATATTCTGCTCCTCTATATTATAGAGGATTTAAAAAATCCTTATGTACATCTTTAAATCACGTTGTGTGCCACGGAATACCTTCTGAAAGAATTTTAAATGATGGAGATATTTTAAATATTGATGTTACAGCCATTGTTGATGGTTATTACGGGGATACTAGTAGAATGTTTTCTGCAGGAAAGGTGCCAGTTAAAGCTACGAATCTAATAGAAGCAACATATCAATCAATGATGAATGCAATTAAAATATTGAAACCAGGAATTAAACTTGGAGATATAGGTTTTGAAATACAATCTTATGTCGAAAATAAAGGTTATTCAGTTGTAAGAGATTTTTGTGGCCACGGTATAAGTAATGTTTTTCACGAGGCGCCAAATATATTGCACTATGGAAAAAAAAATACTGGCATAGAATTAGTTCCAGGAATGACATTTACAATTGAACCAATGATTAATGCTGGTAAATTTGAAACTAAAGTTCTTAATGATGGATGGACTGCAGTTACTAAAGATAAATCATTATCTGCACAGTTTGAACATACATTAGGTATAACTGAAAATGGTTATGAAATTTTTACAGAATCTGTTAAAAGTTTACATAAACCTCCTTATAATTAATGATAAATAGATATTCCAGAAAAGAACTAATAAATATTTGGTCAGAGGAAAACAAATATAAAATTTGGTTAGATATAGAAATTGCTGCTGCGCAAGCTATGGAAAAATATAAGATTATTCCAAAAGGTGTTGCGTCCACTGTAAGAAAAAAAGCTAAAATTAATGTAAAAAGAATTCACCAAATAGAGAAAAAAGTTAAACATGATGTCATAGCTTTTTTAACATCAATTACTGAAAGATCTGGAATTAAAAGTAGATACTTACACCAGGGAATGACATCTTCTGATGTGATAGATACGGGTTTTAATATTCAATTAGTTCAATCAGGAAATATTATTGTTAATGACATCAACAAAATACTTAGTGTTTTAAAAAGAAAAGCAAAAAAATATAAATACACTCCATGCATAGGAAGAAGTCACGGGATACATGCTGAGCCAACTACATTTGGTTTGAAATTAGCCTCTTTTTATGAAGAGTTTAAAAGAAACAAAAGAAGATTATTAAGTGCAATATATGAAGTATCGACTTGTGGTATATCAGGTGCTGTTGGTACTTTTGCAAATATAGATCCAAAAATTGAAGTTTATGTAGCAAAAAAATTAAAATTAAGACCCGAACCAATATCCTCACAAATAATTCCTAGAGATAGACACGCATACTATTTTTCTGTTTTAGGAATTATAGCTGGTTCAATTGAGAGAGTAGCAACAGAAATTAGACATCTTCAACGATCCGAAGTTTATGAGGTTCAAGAATTTTTTTCAAAAGATCAAAAAGGATCCTCAGCAATGCCACATAAAAAAAATCCAATTTTAAGTGAAAACCTTACAGGACTGTCGAGAATAGTGCGTAGTCACGTTACGCCTGCGTTAGAAAATATTGCACTTTGGCATGAAAGAGACATTTCTCATTCAAGTGTTGAAAGAAATATAGGCCCTGATGCAAATATTACACTTGATTTTGCTCTTAATAGGTTGGGAAATATTTTAGATAAATTAATTGTTTATCCTAAGGCAATGTTAAAAAATCTTAATTTAACTAATGGTCTGATTTTTTCACAAGAAGTCATGCTTGAATTAACAAAAAAAGGAATAAAACGAGAGAACGCCTATAGATTAGTGCAAAAAATTGCTAAAAAAAGTTTTCATGAAAATAAAAATTTAATCGATCTACTAAAAATAGATAAAATTATAAAAAATAAAATTAATGAAAAAAAATTAAAAAGTATTTTTGAATACAAAAAACACTTAAAAAATGTCAATTTTATTTTTAAAAGAGTTTTTAAATAATTAATGTTCAATTACAGTATACTTCATTCTACAACTTAAAAAATATGGAAAAACCTTTAGTTTCAATATTAATTGCAAGTTATAATAAAGAAAAATACGTAAAACGATGTATAAAATCATGTCTAAATCAAACTTATAAAAATATTGAAGTTATTTTCGTCGATGATGGATCGACAGATAAAACCTTTGAAACTGCAAAAAAATTCAAAAATATAAAAGTATTTAAAAGAAAAAAGAAAAAAGGAAAAATAAAATTTAATACTTTTTATCAAATAGACACATATATATATGCCTACAAAAAGTCAAAAGGCAAAATTCTAACGTTGTTAGACTCTGATGATTTTTTCAAAAAAAATAAAATAAAAAATATCGTCAAATCTTTTAATCAAAATAAAAAATCAAATATTTTATTTGATAAACCAATAGTTTATTTTTCAAAAAATAATTTTTATTTAAGTCAGAACTTTAAAAATAGGCGCAAAGTAGTAAAGTGGCCAAAATTTCCACCTACAAGTTGTATTTCTATTAGAAATAATTTTTTTTTAAAGATTTCAAAAGAATTAAAAATCAGGAAATTTCCATTATTAACTATTGATTTCAGACTTGCGGTAATTTCTAATATATTATTTAATGATTTTAAGGTTATAAACAATCATTTAACTTATTATTTTCAAGACAAAAAAGGTGAAAGTAATATTAATTTTAAAAAGTTTGGAAAAAATTGGTGGGCTCGAAGATTAGATGCGCATAAATATATGATTTATTTAATAAATAAAAATAAAGGTAAATACCAAGACTTAAATTATACTAATGGTTTAGATTACAATATAACCAGAATCCTAAATAAATTTATTAATTAATGAAAAAAAAAAAGAAATTATATGAAGGAAAAGCTAAAATTATCTTTGCTACAGAGGAAAAAAATTTAGTTATTCAACATTTTAAAGATGATGCAACTGCATTTAATAATCAAAAAAAATCAGTAATAGATGGTAAAGGTATTTTAAATAATAGAATTTCAGAACATATATTAAATAATCTTGGTCAAATAGGAATTAAAAATCATCTAGTAAAAAGATTAAACATGAGAGAACAACTCGTACATCATGTTAAAATAATACCAATTGAATTTATAGTAAGAAACATTGCTACTGGATCATTAACAAAAAGACTTGGAATTGAGGATGGTTCGGTTTTAGAACGTCCTTTAATTGAGTATTGTCTTAAAAATGATGAGTTAGGAGATCCAATAGTTAGTCGAGAGCATATCTTAACTTTTAATTGGTTAAATATTGTTGAATTAGATTGGATATCAAAAGAATTATTAAGAATTAATGATTTTTTACAAGGGATGTTCAGAGGTATTGGGATTAAGTTGGTGGATTTTAAAGTTGAATTTGGAAAAACAAATGAAAATAAAATTATCCTAGCTGACGAAATAAGTCCTGACACATGTAGATTATGGGATTCTTCAACAGAAAAAAAACTTGATAAAGATAGATTTAGACAAAATTTAGGTAATTTAGTTGAAGCTTACCAAGAAGTTGCTAGAAGACTAGGAATATTACATTTAGAATCTAACATAAGACCTATTAAATTTTCAAAACCTACAGCAGTTAAATTAAAAAAAAATAAATGATAGTTAAAGTAATAATAACACTTAAAAAAGGTGTTTTAGATCCACAAGGTAAAGCAATACAACAAACTCTCATTGGAATGAATTTTTCTAGTGTAAAAGAAGTCAGGCAAGGCAAATTTTTTGAAATAGATATAAACGAAAAAGATGAAACAAAAGCTAAATCAAAAGTTCAAGAAATGTGCAAAAAACTTTTAGCAAATTTAGTAATTGAAGATTTTAAAATTATATAAATTATTAATGAAATCATCAGTAATTATTTTTCCAGGTTCGAATTGTGATAGAGATATGGATGTTGCTCTAAAAAAATTTGGTTTTATAAACCAAATGGTTTGGCATAATGATATCGATTTACCTAAGAGTGATTTAATTGTTTTGCCTGGGGGTTTTTCATATGGTGACTATCTTAGATGTGGAAGTATAGCTGGAAAATCTAGAATAATCAGCTCAGTTATAGATTTTGCAAAATCTGGGGGAATGGTAATGGGTGTCTGTAATGGTTTCCAAATTTTAACAGAAACAGGACTTCTTTCTGGAGTTTTGCAGCAAAATATAAATCTAAATTTTATTTGTAAAAATGTTTTTATAAAAATTAACAATAATAAAAATAAATATTTCGAAAATATTAAAAAGAATATCTTAGAATTGCATATTGCACATAATGAAGGTAATTATTTTTGCTCACAAGATGAATTGAAATCTATAGAAGATAATGATCAAATTGCTGCTACCTATTGTGATCAAAATGGTAAAATTAATGAAGAAAATAATCCTAACGGAGCAATTAAAAATATAGCTGGCATATTTAATGAAAAAAAGAATGTATTAGGTATGATGCCTCATCCTGAAAGAATGATTGATAAATATCTTTCAGGTGAAGATGGTTCAATTTTTTTCACAAATCTCTTAAATAATTTAAAATAATGGAAGTTAATTTACAAAATGCAATGGATCATGGCTTAAACAAAGAAGAGTTTAATAAAATTTGTGATCTATTAAAAAGAACACCAAACTTAACTGAGCTTGGGATTTTTTCAGCGATGTGGAATGAACATTGTTCATATAAATCTTCAAAAGTTCATCTAAAAAAACTTAATACAAAAGGTAAAAAAGTAATTCAAGGACCTGGCGAAAATGCTGGTATAATCGATATAGAAGATGACGATGCAATAGTTTTTAAAATTGAAAGTCATAATCATCCATCTTTTATTGAACCTTACCAAGGAGCTGCGACTGGGGTTGGTGGTATAATGAGAGATGTTTTTACTATGGGAGCAAGACCAATTGCAAATTTGAATTCTATTCACTTTGGATCTACTCAAAATCCTAAAACAAAAAATTTATTAAGAGGTGTGGTTAAAGGTATAGGTGGTTATGGAAACTGTATGGGAATACCTACAATTGCTGGACAAACCAATTTTGATGAGTCTTACAACGGAAATATATTAGTAAATGCAATGACCTTGGGTTTAGTTAATAAAAATAAAATTTTTTACTCTAAAGCTGTAGGGGTTAATAAACCAGTAATCTATGTTGGATCAAAAACGGGTCGAGATGGAATTCATGGGGCTAGCATGGCGTCAGCAGTTTTTGACGACAAGATAGAAGAAAAAAAACCAACGGTACAAGTTGGTGATCCATTTACAGAAAAATTATTATTAGAAGCATGTTTAGAGTTAATGGCAGGAAAATCAATTATTTCAATTCAAGATATGGGTGCTGCTGGCCTTACATCCTCAAGTATAGAAATGGCATCTAAAGGTAATTTAGGAATTGAGTTAAATTTAAATAAAGTCCCCTGCCGTGAAGAAAAAATGACACCTTATGAAATTATGCTTTCAGAGAGTCAGGAAAGAATGTTGATAATTTTAGAAAACGGAAAAGAAGAAGAGGCAAAAAAAATATTTGATAAATGGAATTTAGATTTTGCGGTTATAGGTAAAACTACTGACACAAAAAAAATTGAATTATTTTTTGATAAAATTAGAGTTGCGCAAATACCAATCAATATATTAGCAGAAAATGCACCTATATATGATCGTAAATTCAAAAAAACAAAACTTCCTCAAAAGATAAAGTTTAATAAAGATGATTTAAAAAATTTTAAAATTACAGAGGTTCTAAAAAAAATTTTAAGTTCACCAAATATATCTAGTAAGGAATGGATTTGGGAACAATACGATCAGACTGTTATGGGAGATACTGTTGAAAAACCTGGATCGGACTCTGGAATTGTAAGAATTCATGGATCTAGTAAAGCTGTTGCAACTTCTGTGGACTCGTCGGCTATATATTGCTATGCACATCCACTTACAGGAGGAAAACAGGTCGTCTGTGAAAATTGGAGAAATTTAATTTCTTGTGGATCAAAACCAATTGCTATTACTAATTGTTTAAACTTTGGTAACCCAGAAAAAGAGGAAAATATGGGAGAATTTGTTGAGTGTGTAGAGGGAATAAATGAAGCTAGTAAATTTTTAGATTACCCTGTGGTCTCAGGAAATGTATCTTTTTACAATGAAACAAAAGATAAAGGCATTAAACCCACTCCTACTATAGGTGGTGTTGGTTTGGTTACAGATTACAAAAAAATAATCACTATGGACTTAAAAAATATTAATAATCTTATTTTAGTAGTTGGAAAAACCGAAGGTCACATAGAGCAAAGTATATTTGCTAGAAATATTTTAAATGAAAAAAAAGGACCTCCTCCAGAAATTAATCTATTTAACGAAAAAAATAATGGTGAGACAATTTTAAAATTAATTAATGAAAAATTAATTAAATCAACTCATGATGTTTCATTAGGTGGGATCATCACGGCAGTTTCAAAAATGGCAATAAAAGGAGAAAAAGGTTTTAAATTAATTAAACCTAAGGTATTAACTAGTAAATTTCATTATTATTTTGGAGAAGATCAAGGAAGATATATAATCGAAATTGAACCTAATAATCTTTCAAAAGTACAAAAAATTTTAAAAGAAAATTCAGTTCATTATGATGAGATTGGAATTGTAACAAAAAATGAGGTAATACTAGACAAAGAGCCAATTCTACATATTGACGATTTAACTAAATCTAATAAAACTTGGTTAATTGATTATATGAGTAAATAATATGGCAATGGATTTAAAAGAAATTGAAAAGTTAATAAAGGAAGCAATGCCAGATGCAAAAATAGAAATTCAAGATTTAGCAGGTGATGGTAATCATTATTCAGCAACTGTTACCTCTTCTACATTTGCAGGAAAAAGCAAAATAGAACAACATAAAATGGTATATAATTCTTTAAAAGGTAAAATGGGAAATGAGTTGCATGCGTTAGCAATTAAAACTAAGGAGTAATATGGATCAACAAATAAATGATTTAATCAGCAAAGAAATTGAAAATAATGAAGTTTGCCTTTTTATGAAAGGCACTCCTGATGCACCACAGTGCGGTTTCTCAATGGCTGTTTCAAATATGTTAAAAATTTTAGAAATAAATTTTAAAGGTGTTAATGTTTTAGAAAATGAAAAACTAAGACAGGGTATAAAAGAATTTAGTGATTGGCCAACAATACCTCAGTTATATATAAAGAAAGAATTTGTAGGTGGTTGTGATATTGTAAAAGAAATGTACGAAAATGGTGAGCTTAAAAAAATTCTTGAGAATAAAGGAATTAATTTTAAAAAATAAAACTATCTAGAATAATACTCGATCACCAAATTTGGCTCCATGACAACGGGATAAGGAACTTCTTCAAATTTAGGTATCCTAACAAATTTAACTTTTTTATTTTTTTCATCCACTTGAAGATATTCGGGTGTTTCTCTTTCTTTATTTGCAAGAGCAATATCGATAATTGAAAGTTGTTTAGACTTATCTCTTATTTCTATACTATCTTCCTCTTTAACTTGATAGCTTGAAATATTTACTTTTTTTCCGTTAACACTGACATGGCCATGGTTAATTAATTGTCTAGATGAAAAACTTGTATTTGAAAGTTTGGATCTATATACAACAGCATCCAATCTTCTTTCTAGTAATCCAATTAAATTTTCTGCAGTATCTCCTTTTTTCATTATAGCTTTCTTATATAAATTTCTAAACTGTCTTTCGTTAATATTTCCATAATATGATTTAAGTTTTTGCTTTGCGTTAAGTTGCACACCGTAATTAGAAGGTTTCGACGACTTGCTTTGTCCATGTTGTCCAGGAGGGTATGCTCTTGAATTAAAAGGGCTTTTAGGTCTGCCCCATAAATTGACTCTTAATCTTCTATCAACTTTGTGTTTAGAATTTAATCTTTTTGTCATTTAATAAATCGCTTTTATAGACTTACTCTTAACTTTGTCAATCAGCCTTTTTTTGCAAGATTAGCAAATACACTTGATAATATGCGAGTTTCTTTTTCAGATAACTCCATTTTATAAAAAATATTTCTAAGATTTTCTAACATTATGGGTTTTTTTTCACTTGGTTTAAAAAAATTTTTACTCTCAAGCTGAGAAATGCATAAATTTATCATTGATTGAATATCTTTTTTGGATGCAGATTTAACCTTTTGTGACTTTTTAAAGTTTGATCTTTTTAATTTAATTAAACTTGAAACTACTTGTGCCACAATAATTACACTATGGGATAAATTAAGTGATTTAAAATTTGGGTTAGCAGGTATTTGCATAGTGCAGTTGGCATAAACTATTTCACTGTTTGATAGTCCTGAAGCCTCTGAACCAAACAGAAAGCCAATTTTTTTACTAAAATCTATCTTCGACAATTCATTTAAACTTATATGTTTAATATTTTTATTTCTAAACCTAGAGGATGTAGCGATAAGGTAATCAATATTTTTTAAAGAAGACTCTAAATTTTCATAAACTTTGCAATTTTTTATAATTTCCTTTGCACCTACTGAAGTTGCAACAATTTTATCATTAGGAAATGTAGGTTTTGGATTGATTACTACTAATTTATTAAAATCAAAATTTTTAATAGCTCTAGCACATGCTCCTATGTTTTCTGATAACTGTGGTTTATGAAGAATAAATGTAACGGAAGACATTAATTACTTGCAGGAGCATTATCTTTAAATAACTTATAATCTAAACTATCAATTAAAGCTTTAAATGAAGCTTCTATTATGTTTGTTGAAACACCAATTGTAAACCAATTTTTTCCTTTTGAGTCAGTGCTCTCGATAGAAACTCTCGTTATCGCTTCTGTTCCGGTGTTTAAAATTCTAACCTTGTAGTCAACTAATTTAAGATCTTTTAAATATTTTGAATATTTTGCTAATCGATCTACGTTATTTCTTATAGCATTATCTAATGCATTAACTGGTCCGTTCCCCTCACCCTCACAAATAATTTTTTCTCCATCTACTTCTAAATGTGCTTTTGCAGATGATATTATATTTCCTGTAGAATTTTTTTTGACTGTTACATCATATTCTTTGATTAAAATGTATCTAGGTATCTTGCTCATTATTCTTCTAGCTAATAATTCAAAAGATGCATCAGCACCGTCATAACTGTAGCCTATAAATTCTCTATCTTTAACTTCATCTAATAATTTTTTAATTTTTGGATCGTTTTCTTTTACATCAACTCCAATAGTTTTTAATCTTGATAATATATTTGATTTTCCAGCTTGATCAGAAACAACAATATTTCTTACATTACCAACTTCTTCTGGATTTATATGTTCATAAGTTTTTGGATCTTTTTGAACCGCAGAAACGTGCAAACCTCCTTTGTGTGAAAACGCAGCCGCTCCCACATATGGAAGATGTTTATTAGGTTTTCTATTTAGTATTTCATCTAAAAGTCTTGAACACTGAGTTAAATTTTTAATATTATTTTTTTTGATATTTATTTCAAACTTACTTGAAAAATCTTTTTTTAAGTAAAATGTTGGTATTAAAGACATTAGATTTGCATTTCCACATCTTTCACCCAATCCATTTATAGTTCCTTGTACTTGTCTTACTCCAGCTAAGACAGCTGCTAGAGTGTTTGAAACAGCATTGCCAGTATCATTATGTGCATGAATTCCTAAATTTTTTCCAGGAATAACTTTTGTAACCTCGTTAACTATTTTTGTCACTTCATGTGGCAAAGTTCCACCATTTGTATCACATAATACTATCCATCTAGCTCCATTGTCGTAAGCAGCTTTTAGACAAGATATGGTGTATTTAGAATTTGCTTTATAACCATCAAAGAAATGTTCAGCATCAAACATAAATTCTTTTTTTTCCTTTACAAAAAGCTTTGCACTTTCGCTAATATTTTCTAAATTTTCCTCATTAGAAATCCCAAGAGCAACATCAACATGAAAATCCCATGACTTTCCAACTATACATATAGCTTTTGTGTTGCTATTTAAAAGAGCAGATAAACCAGGATCATTATCCGCGCTTCTTCCAGTTTTTTTTGTCATACCAAATGCTGTTAGTATAGAGTTTTTACAATTAATTTTTTTTTGAAAAAATTCTGTATCTGTTGGGTTGGCTCCTGGCCAACCTCCTTCTATATAATCTACTCCCAGAACATCCAAAGCTTCCGTTATTTTAAGTTTATCATCAATAGAAAAATCTACACCTTGAGTTTGTGCTCCATCTCTTAATGTAGTATCAAATATATATAGTTTTTCTTTACTCATTTTAATTTCCAAGTGGTTTTACCATCTTTATCTTCTATTAAAACACCTTTGTTTAATAACTCATTTCTAATTTCATCTGACAGTTTATAATCTTTATTTTTTCTTGCTTTGTCACGTTCTTTAATTTTAGATAATATTTCTTCCTCGGATATATCTGATTTTTCCTTTTTAAATTTTAACCATTGATTTTTTGTATCTGTCAGTAAACCAATAAAATTACATGCTGTAGTAAAAATTTCTTTATCTTCGATGCTTCCATTTTGTGCCTTATCATATAATTTATGAATATTTGAAATGTAGCCTGGTGTATTTAAATCATCATAAAGAGGTTCTAGAAATTCCTCAGGGATTAAAACACTTTTTTTTACTTCAACATAACAATCGTACCACTTGTTTAAAATTTTTTGACATTCATTAAGCAACTTATCGTTCCAATCTAAAGGTTGTTTGTAATGAGCGCTTATAAGAGCTAGTCTTAAAACTTGACCATTGATACTTTTTTTAAGATCTTTTATTTTTAAAATATTACCTTGTGATTTTGCCATTTTCTCGTTTGAAATTGTGATGAATCCATTGTGTAACCAATAATTTGCAAATACATCAGTATCGTTAGCGCATCTTGATTGAGCAATTTCATTTTCATGGTGAGGAAATATTAAATCTCTTCCTCCTCCATGGATATCAAATTTTGTTCCAAGATATTTTTTTGACATTACAGAACATTCTAAATGCCATCCTGGTCTACCCTTGCCCCATGGAGAATCCCAAGATGGTTCATTTTCTTTAGATGGCTTCCATAAAACAAAATCTTCAGGATTTTTTTTATTTTCTGATATTTCAACTCTGGAACCGGCTATTAATTCGTCTAAGTTTTTATTTGAAAGTTTTCCATAATCTTTAAATTTTTTTACTTCAAAATAAACATGATTATTATTAATGTAAGCAAAGTTTTTTTTGATCAGCTCCTCAGTCATTTTCACCATAAGTGAAATATTTTCAGTAGCCTTTGGTTCTTCATTTGGTTTTTCACATTTTAAATAATCGCAATCGCTATGATAGTTTGTTGTTACTTTTTTTGTTAAATCTTCAATAGATATTTTTTTTTCAATAGATGATTGAATTATTTTATCGTCAACATCGGTTATATTTCGCACATAAGAGACTGATTTGCTTCCGTAATTACATTTTAAAACTTTATATAAAATATCAAAAACTACTAAGGGTCTAGCGTTACCTATGTGTGGATCGTCGTAAACAGTTGGTCCACATACGTACATTCCTATTTTATTTTTATCAATAGGTACAAATTTTTCCTTTTTGTTACCTAGACTATTTGTCAAAAAAATATCTTTATTCATTTTACTTTGGAATTTTGCATACCGGAATTGAATTCATTTTGTGTAAATTTAATTTTCTAATCTCAAGATATTTTTTTCTATTTTTCGAGTTTTCGTTATTCATAGCTTCTTCCAGTTCTTGATATGTTAATCCTAACTGTCCTTCATCAGTTCTCCCATCGTCCCATAAACCATCTGTTGGTTGAGCATCTATTATTTTTTTTGTTATGCCAAGCTCTCTACCTAGTTCCCATATTTCTGTTTTTGTACAGTCTGCTAATGGTGAAATATCGACTCCTCCATCTCCATATTTTGTGTAAAAACCTACACCAAAGTCTTCAACTTTATTTCCTGTTCCAACTACAATTCCATTGTTAGCTGAAGCTACTTGATAAAGTGTTGTCATTCTTATTCTGGCTCTTGAGTTTGCCAAACCATGATCATTATCAAACTTTGATAGTTTTAATTTAAATGAGTTAAATACTTCGTCCAGTTCAATTGTGTGCGCTTCAACATTTTTAAATTTCTCTTTTAACCAATCTCTATGTTGAATGCTTAAATCGTGTTGGTTTGTTATTTGTTTTATTGGCATAGTTAAAACTATAGTTTTTAAGCCTGTCATAGCTGACAAAGTACTCGATACTGATGAATCTATACCACCAGAAATTCCAATAATTAATGATTGTGCTTTTTTTGGCATTGAATTTACATAATTCAATATCCAATCTTTTATAAATATAATTTTTTTACTTACTTCCATAATTCAAATATACGTTAAAGGATTTCTTTTATAAACGTTTAAGAAGCCGCTCTAATTCCGCTTCTTGCGTAAATAGAATTCTTTTTAATCTCATCAGAAATTAGAAATGCAAGCTCTAAAGCTTGGTCAGCATTCAATCTTGGATCACAATGAGTATGATATCTGCTTGATAAATCTTGATCTGAGATATTTTTTGCTCCGCCTGTGCATTCTGTGACATTCTGGCCCGTCATTTCTATATGTAAACCACCTGCGTAAGACCCTTCGCTTTGATGAACGGCAAAAACATTTTTTACTTCTTTTACCACATTATTAAAAGGTCTTGTTTTAAATCCAGTCGTAGACTTAATTGTATTTCCATGCATTGGATCACATGACCAAATAACATTAAGACCTTCTTTTTTAATTCCTCTTATTAATTTAGGTAAAAATTTTTCTACTTTATCATGACCAAATCTTGAAATTAAAGTAATTTTTCCTTTTTCATTCTTAGGATTAATCACGTTACAAATTTTAGCAATCTCATCGGGTTTAGATGTTGGGCCACATTTAATACCTATTGGGTTTTCAATACCTCTGCAAAACTCAACGTGACCTCCATCAAGTTGTCTTGTTCTATCTCCTATCCAAACAAAATGTGCTGATGTATCATGATATTCCCCGGTTGTAGAATCAACTCTAGTCATATTTTCTTCAAACGGTAGCAGCAATGCTTCATGAGAAGTCCAGAAATTTACAGTTTTTAATCTTCTGTTAAAATCTGAATTTATTCCGCAAGCATCCATAAATGCTAAAGCATCAGCTATTTTATCTTCTAATTCTTTAAATTTTTTAGCTTGTGGACTTTTTTTTATATATCCCAAATTCCATAAATGAACTTTTTTTAAATCAGCAAATCCACCATGACAAAATGCTCTTATCAAGTTTAATGTAGAAGCAGATTGAGAATATGCTTTAAATAATCTTTTTGGATCAGGTTTTCTAGATTTCTCACTGAACTCAATGCCATTTATATTGTCACCTAAATAACTTGGTAGTTCTTTATCACCTTGTTTTTCAGTTGGTGCACTTCTTGGTTTAGAAAATTGTCCAGCAATTCTTCCTAGTTTAACTACTGGGAGCGAAGCTGAATATGTTAATACCAAAGACATTTGCAAAATAACTTTAAAGTAATCTCTTATTTTATCTGGATTAAATTCAGCAAAACTTTCTGCACAATCGCCTCCCTGTAGTAAAAAAGCTTTTCCATCAACAACATTTGCAAGTTGTTCTTTTAAATGTCTTGTCTCACCAGCAAATACTAGAGGAGGAAAATTTTTTATTTTATTAAGAACCATATTTAGTTCTTTCTCATCCTCATATGTTGGGATGTGTTTTACAGGATAATTTCTCCAACTATTAATTTTCCATTTTTTCATATTCAACCTAAGAGTGTTCTAACAGAGTTTATTGATTATTCAACAGTTACAGATTTTGCTAAATTTCTTGGTTTATCTATGTCGTAACCTTTTTTCAAAGCAGAATAGTAAGCCAATTTTTGCAGTGGAATTGTAATTAAAAATGGCAATAAGTCATCAGAAGTATTTTCAACTTCAATTTTTTCCCAAATATTTTCAGAATAAATTTCATCTTTACTTTTATTTGTAATTAATAAAACTTTAGCACCTCTCGCAATTACCTCTTGCATATTAGAAATAGTTTTTTTGTAATATTCGTCTCTTGGAGCCAATACTACAACTGGCATTCCTTCTTCTATTAAAGCAAGAGGACCATGTTTCATTTCTCCAGCTGGATAACCCTCGGCGTGAACGTAAGCTAATTCTTTTAATTTCAATGCACCTTCAAGAGCTATAGGAAAAGAATACCCTCTTCCTAAAAACATTGACCCTTTTATATTTACAAATGAACCACAAATAGACTGTATTTTGTTTTCTGTTTCTAAAGTTTGATTGGCTAATTTTGATAAAGAAAATAAAGATTTTATTTTTTTAAGATATACATTTTTAACTATATCACCTCTCATATTTGCAAGTTTTAAACATAGAATGTACAGAACTAACATTTGACCTAAAAAAGCTTTAGTAGAAGCAACGCCAACTTCAGGTCCACAATGTATAGGTAAAACAAATTTAGACTCTCTGGCTATTGAACTTTCTACAATGTTAACAACGCTACAAGTTTTCATTTTTTTTTTATTACATAAATCTAATGCGGCAAAAGTATCTGCTGTTTCCCCTGATTGTGATACAAATACATATAAAATATCCTTACTAAATCTATTTTTTCGATATCTAAATTCAGACGCAATATCAACTGTCACATTTAATGTAGTTAATTGTTCAAACCAATATTTTGCCATTAAACAAGAATGATATGCAGTTCCACACCCTATTAAAACTATTGATGAAATCTCATTTGACTTCCAAGGAAAATTAAAAATATTGATGGAGCTATTTATCTTATCAATATACTCATTAATACAATTTTTTATTGTTGTTGGTTGCTCTTCTATTTCTTTAGCCATAAAATGTTTATAATCACCTTTGTCATAGTTCTTCTCATTAGAAGAAAGGGTTAAAACTTTTTTATTAATTTTTTTTCCTTTTTCATCAAAAAATTCAACATTATCTTTTTTAATAATACAAAACTCACCGTCATTTAAATAAGAAATTTTACTTGTCATTGATTTTAAAGCATAAGAATCTGATCCAAGATAATTTTCTGATGGTCCATATCCAACTGCTAGCGGGGATCCTCTTCTAGCACCTATAATCAAATCTGGTTGATCTTTAAAAATTATACCTAGGGCAAAACTACCATGAAGTTTTTTTAACATTTTAATAATAGATTTTTTTAAATCATTTTTTTTCAAATATTCAGTTATCAAATGAACTATAACTTCTGTATCAGTTTGAGATTTAAATTTGTGTCCTTTGTTAACTAAAAATTTTTTCAGGATGGTTGAGTTTTCGATAATTCCATTATGTACAACTGATACATTTTCAGAAGAATGAGGGTGAGCATTTAGTGTGCTTGGTATACCGTGAGTCGCCCACCTAACATGTCCAATGCCAATATTTCCGACTAATTTATTTTTAGATAGATTTTTTTCTAAAGCCTCTACTCTTCCTTCACATTTAACTTCTTTAATAAACCCATCATTTAGAGTTGCTATGCCGGCAGAATCATATCCCCTGTACTCCAATTTTCTTAAAGAATTTATTATTGACGATGTAACTTGCTTATTGCTTGCAATTCCAACTATTCCACACATTATTTTTTTCTTTTATAATTGTTAATTTGAATTTGATCGCTTCTAGTTAAAGCTAAAGATTTTTTTTTAACATTTTTTGTAATAACAGAACCAGCGCCGATAACGCTACTTTCATCAATGGTAACAGGCGCTACTAAAGATGAGTTTGATCCAATAAAAACTTTGTCTTTAATTTTTGTTTTATTTTTTTTTATTCCATCATAATTACAAGTAATTGTTCCAGCACCAACATTTACTTTTTTTCCAATTTGTGAATCTCCTATATAAGATAAATGATTTACCTTTGTTCCTTTGCCGATCACACTTTTTTTAATTTCTACAAAATTTCCTACTCTTGAACCTGGTTTTAAAACTGATCCTGGTCTTAATCTTGCATAAGGTCCGACAGTCACATTGTTTTCTAATTTCGCATTTTCCAAATGTGAGAATGAATGTATCGTTACGTTATTATTAATTTGCACTTTTTTTCCAATTACAACGTAAGGGTCGATAGTCACATTTTTTCCAATTTTAGTATCATTCGAAAAATAAACAGTTTCGGGAGCTGTCATCTTAACTCCTTTTTTTATGAATTTTTTTCTTAAATTATCTTGTAAATTTATTTGTTTCATTTAATAAGATTTCTTATAGTTAAGTAATAATGTTCTTTAAGTCACAAATTATTTCTTATTAATACTTTTAAAATGACTCAAAATTTAACAATAATATTCGATCTTGACGGAACTTTGGTCGACACAGCGCCTGATTTAATGAATGCTCACAATTATGTAATGAAAAAATTTGGATACGAAACAAAATCTACCGACGATATTAGAAAATTGGTAGGCAAAGGAACAAAGTCATTAATAGGACGATCTGTCTGGGGTCAGGCAAAAAAAGAATTAGGTAAAATTAATGATGATAAAATTAAAAAAGAAATGATAACAGAATTTATAAATTTTTATGCAAAAAATATTGCTAATGAAAGCAAATTAGTAAATGGAGCTTTAGATTTTTTAAAGTGGTGCAAAAAGAAAAATATTTCACTTGGTATATGCACAAATAAACAAGATTATTTGGCAAAGGATTTGCTAAAAAAAATTAATGTATATGACTATTTTGAGTATATTGCTGGAAGTAATACTTTTGAATATTGCAAACCTGATCCAAGACACTTAACAAGTGTTATAGAAATTATGCAAGGTGATTTAAATAAAAGTTTAATGATAGGAGATAGCGAAACTGACTCTAGCACAGCAAAAGCTGCTGATATACCTTTTATACTTTTAGAAGACGGTTATACTGAAAAGAAAGTTAAAGAAATTCCTCACGATCATTTAATAAAAGATTTTATTGGTATAGAAAAAATAATATCATCGTACATTCATGATTGATGTAGAAATTTTAATAGCATTAATTAGTTTTTACTTTGTAATGTATGTGACCCCTGGTCCAAATAATGCAATGGTACTCGCGTCTGGCCTAAAGTTTGGTTTTATAAAAACTATCCCACACATGACGGGTATTACAATTGGTCATGTTTTACAGTTAGTTTTAGTATGTTTGGGTTTGGGAAAAATTTTTCAAATTTTTCCTCACCTACAAAATATTTTAAAAATATTATGTGCACTTTACCTTTTGTATCTTGGCTATAAAATTATTGGATCTTTTAGCAAAATCAAAGAAGATGATTCAAGGCCTTTGAAATTCCATGAAGCTTCATTATTTCAATTAATAAATCCTAAAGCTTGGACTATATCAAGTATGGCTGCTTCAGGTTTTTTGCCTAAGGATGGGGATTTATTTTTTTCAATTTTTCTTATTGGAATAGTTGCTCTAATCATTTGTCCATTATCTATATCGCCTTGGGCTGCTTTTGGATCAGCTATAAGAAATATGGTTAAGAATAATAAAATAAAAGCATTAATTGAGTATTTTTTAGCAATTTTACTTTTGATAACTGCAATTATTATTGTATTACAGTAAATATATTTTTAGGAGACATGGTGATAGTTCATAATATAAAAGTTTATCCATCTAGAACATATTTGCCAAAAAAAAAACAATTGGCATGGAAATTAGCAGAAATAGCTAGTGACAATTCAAAAATTAATAAAAAATCATTAAATATGGTTATAAATAGAATTATTGATAATGCTTCTGTCGCAATTGCTTCGTTAAACAGAAAACCAGTAATTTCATCAAGGGAAATGGCTATGAGACATCCTAAAAAAAATGGAGCAACTTTGTTTGGAGTAAAATCAAAACTTAAATTTGATTGTGAATGGGCTGCATGGGCAAATGGAACAGCTGTGAGAGAATTGGATTTTCACGATACATTTTTAGCTGCAGATTACAGTCATCCCGGCGATAACATTCCACCACTTATAGCTGTAGCACAACAAAAGAAAGTTAGTGGTATTAACTTAATTAAAGGAATTATTACAGCATACGAAGTTCAAGTTAATTTAGTTAAAGGTATTTGCCTTCACAAACATAAAGTTGATCATATAGCCCATCTTGGTCCAAGTGTCGCCGCTGGTTTAGGCACGATGTTAAAGCTAAATACGGAAACGATTTATCAAGCAATTCAACAATCTTTACATGTAACGGTCTCAACAAGACAATCTAGAAAAGGGGAAATTTCCAGCTGGAAAGCTTTTGCTCCAGCTCATGCGGGCAAATTGGCTATTGAAGCTATTGATAGAGCTATGAGAGGCGAAGGTGCACCAAGTCCTATTTATGAAGGTGAAGATAGTGTAATCGCAAGAATTTTGGATGGAAAAAAAGCACTATATAAAGTTCCTTTACCAAAAAAAAATGAAGAAAAAAAAGCAATATTAGAAACTTACACAAAAGAATATTCTGCAGAATATCAAGCCCAGGCTTTAATAGATATTGCAAAAAAACTTAATAAAAAAATTAATCATTTAAATCAAATAAAAAAAATAGATATTTATACAAGCCACCATACTCATAATGTAATAGGAACAGGTGCAAATGATCCTCAAAAAATGAATCCTAATTCTAGCAGAGAAACTTTAGATCATTCAATAATGTATATTTTTGCAGTAGCTTTAGAAGATGCAAATTGGCACCATATAAAATCCTATACAAAATCAAGAGCAAATAGAAAAAGTACAATAAAAATATGGCGTTCGATAAAAACTCATGAAGATAAAAAATGGACTAGAAAGTATCATAACCCAAATCCTAAAAACAAATCTTTTGGAGCAAAAGTTATTGTTACATTAAAAAATGGCAAGAAAATTATTGAACAACTTGATAAGGCTGATGCCCATCCATTTGGGTTAAGGCCATTTATGAGAAAAAATTATATTAACAAGTTTTTAATTTTAACAAAAAATATTATTTCAAAAAAAGAAAGTGAAATGTTTCTAAAAAATGTTCAAAATTTAAAGAATTTAAAATCTGGTCATTTAGATAAGTTAAACATTGAAATTAATAAATCACAATTAAAAAAGAATAAAAGAAAAGGTATTTTTTAATGCACTTTGTTGAAAAAAAACCCACAGAAAAAAGAGAGCTATTAAATCAAAAATTAAAATCCAATAAAATTTTAAGAGTTCCTGGAGCATATAATCCACTTACTGCAAAACTTATTGAAGAAATTGGATATGATGCTGTTTATGTGTCCGGAGGTGTTATGGCAAATGATTTAGGTTTCCCCGACATAGGTTTAACAACGCTAGAGGATGTAAGTACAAGATCTTATTTAATTTCAAGAGTAACAAATTTACCTACCATAGTAGATATCGACACAGGATTTAAATCATGTGAGAAAACAATACGAACATTTGAAGAATTTGGTGTTGCTGCAGTTCATTTAGAAGATCAAATTGAACGTAAAAGATGCGGTCATTTAGAGAATAAGGAATTAATTTCTACAGACAAAATGGTAGGAAAAATCAAAGAATGTGTAAAAGCAAAAAAAGATAAAAATTTCAAAATAATAGCTAGATCGGATGCTAAAGAAGTTGAGGGCATTGATAAAATGATTGATCGATGTAAAGCATATATTGATGCAGGAGCTGAAATTATTTTTCCTGAAGCTCTAGCTAATGAAAAAGATTTTGAACTTGTTAGAAAAAATCTAGACTGCTACTTACTAGCCAATATGACAGAATTTGGTAAAACAAAATTATTAAATTATAAAGAATTAGAAAATTTAGGTTATAATATTGTTATATATCCAGTAACAACGCAAAGATTAGCAATGAAAAATGTGGAAGATGGTTTGCGTGCTATTTTTGACGATGGACATCAAAATAATATTATTGATAAAATGCAAACTAGAAAAAGATTATATGATCTAGTTGATTACGAAAAATATAACTCACTAGATGAAAAAATTTATAACTTTAGTACTGAAGGTCATGAATAATGAGCGATGAAATCAAAAAAGGTCTATTAGGAATTGTGGTCGATGAAACACAGGTGTCTAAAGTAATGCCAGAAATTAATTCTCTAACTTATAGAGGTTATGCAGTTCAAGATTTATGTGAAGTTTGCAAATTTGAAGAGGCAGCTTATTTAATACTTAATGGAGATTTGCCAAACAGTATTCAGTTAAAAAAATTCGAAAAAGAAGAAAAACTGAATAGAGATTTAAGCAAAAATCTTAATGAAATAATCAAACATATGCCAAAAAAATCACATCCAATGGATGTAGCTAGAACTGCTGTAAGTGTGATGGGATTAGAAGATAAAGATACAACAAACAACTCTCCTGAAGCAAATATGAGAAAAGCAATGAGAATTTTTGCTAAAACTCCTACTGCACTCGCTGCTTTTTATAGAATAAGAAAAGGAAAAAAAATAATTAAGCCGAAAAAAAATCTTTCTTTTGCTGAAAACTTTTTTCATATGTGTTTTGGGAAAGTTCCAAATAAAGAAATAGTTAAAGCATTTGATGTCTCTTTAATTTTATATGCTGAACATAGTTTTAATGTTTCAACTTTTACTGCAAGAACTATAACAAGTAGTTTATCAGATATTCATGGAGCAATTACTGGAGCTATTGCAAGTTTAAAAGGGCCTTTGCACGGTGGAGCAAACGAAGAAGTAATGCATATGATGAATAAAATTAAAAAGCCTGAGAATGCTCTTAAATGGATCAACAATGCTTTAAGTAAAAAAGAAGTTGTTATGGGATTTGGACATAGAGTTTATAAATCTGGTGACTCACGAGTACCTACAATGGAGAAATATTTCAAAAACGTATCAAGAATAAAATCTGATAAAAAATTTATTAAAATTTACAATATCGTTAAAAAGGTGATGATAGATAAAAAAAATATTCATCCTAACGTTGATTATCCAACGGGGCCAACCTATCATTTAATGGGTTTTGATACTGATTTTTTTACTCCTATATTTGTTACATCAAGAATTACTGGTTGGTCTGCTCATATAATGGAACAGCATGCTGCAAACAAATTAATTAGACCTCTTTCCAAGTATAGTGGTCAAAAACATCGTAAAGTGATGTTGTTAAATCAAAGATAAATTGAAAAACTACCCAATATTTAAAGTTTTATTTATTAATTTATTTTTACTTATATTTTTATTGTTTGTTATTGAACTGATATTTGGCTATTGGTTTAAAAATAAACTTGATCTTAAATTGACTGCTGAAAGAAATATAGAAAGAGTTTATAAATTCGATTTTGAACTTCACAAAGGAACATCTTTATATAAAAGAAATAATCTAGCATTTAGAGTAGGAAAAAAAGAAGTAAAACCAATAAATATTGATATAGTTTTTTCAGGTGGTTCAACAACTAATCAAAAATTTTTAAATTATGAAGAAACTATAGTTGGTATCCTAAATAGTAAAAAAAGTTCAAAAAATATTGTAAATGCTGGTATTGATGGAATGTCTATTATCGGGCATTTAAATAGCTTTGAAAGTTGGTTTGATAAAATTAAAAACTTAAATCCAAAATATTATATATTTTATATTGGAATTAATGACCAAAGTATAATTAAAAAAAATTCAAAACCTCGAGCAATTGATTTTTTAGAAGAAAATAGTCAAAAAGAAAATATTATTGAATATTTACAATCTAACTCTTTTTTTTATACAAAGTACAGAGTTTTAAAAACAAGCTTATATTTAAAATTTAAATTTAATAAATTTGCTAATATTGTTAATGAGAATACAAAAGTTTATGGAGAAAGAAATAACAATAGTTTTATTCGTTATGAAAAATTTAATTACGACGAAATCGAAACTCCTTTAATTAATAAAATTTATCTTAAATATTTAGAAGAACTAACAAATAAAGTTTTAAAAAGAGGATCAAAAGTTATTTATATTACTCAAATTTCTGGAACTGGAATAAATAAAGATTTGTACATAATTTCAGAGACAATTATAAATCATTGTAATGAAAAAAAATTACATTGTATAAATTTAGCTAAAAATGCAAATTTGCAGTATGAAGACTTTTATGATTGGACACATCTAAATAAACAAGGGTCAGCTAAAGCAGCTAATTTTATTTATGAAAATCTTTTAAATAATATTTTTAAAAATTAAGAAAATGCTTCAGTCCAATTTCCTTGTGTCGATGCTTTAGAATACTCTGTCGCTCTACCTTCAAAGAAGTTCATGTGCTCAACAGCATTAAGCATTGTATCTAACCAAGTTAGTGGGTTTTTATCAATTTTGTAAATTGGTTCTAAACCTAATTGAACCAATCTTCTGTTTCCAATAAATCTTATATAATCTTTAACTTCTTTGGCAGTTAATCCCTCCATGGGTCCCATTTCAAAAGCTAAATCTATGAAAGCATCTTCATGATCGATTATTGTTCTACATGCCTCATAAAGTTCTTTTTTAAGTTGAGGAGTCCATATTTGTGGATTTTCATTTATAAATTCTTTAAAGAGTCTAATCATTGAATTGCAGTGCAGCGTTTCATCTCTAACCGACCAAGTAACAATTTGCCCCATACCTTTCATTTTGTTGTGTCTTGGAAAATTTAACAAAATTGCAAAACTTGCAAATAACTGAAGACCTTCTGTAAATGCACTGAATACTGCAACTGTTTTAGCAATATCTTCTTTTGAATTTACATTAAAACCTTGCATGTAATCGTATTTATCTTTCATCTCTTTGTATTTCATAAACGCAGAGTATTCAGATTCTGGCATTCCAATGGTATCTAACAAGTGTGAGTAAGCAGCTATATGAACTGTTTCCATTGCTGCAAACGCAGTCATCATCATAAGTACTTCAGTTGGTTTAAAGACCGTTGTGTAGTGTCTTAGATAACAATTATTAACTTCAACATCTGCTTGAGTAAAAAATCTAAAAATTTGAGTCAATAAATTTTTTTCAGCTTGTGATAAATTTTTTTGCCAATCTCTTACATCATCTCCTAATGGAACTTCTTCTGGTAGCCAATGAATTCTTTGTTGAGTGAGCCATGCATCGTAACACCATGGATATCTAAAAGGTTTATAAACAGGATTTTCAACTAAAAGTCCCATTTTTTTTGGTTGAATTATTTCTGAATTAATTTTTTTAACTACTGACATGATAAACACTCCTCGTATTCTGGTTGGTCTTCTTGCTGTTTTTTTGATTTGTATACATTTGCTGTAATATCAGTAGAATTTGCATCATTAACATTTTCAGCTCTCTGTATTGATTTTGATCTACAATAATAAAGGCTTTTCAGTCCTTTTTTCCATGCCTGGAAATGAATTTGATGAAGATCTCTTTTGTGTACATCTGCAGGTAAAAATATGTTTATAGATTGAGCTTGTGAAATATGAGGAGTTCTGTCTGCACCTAAATCCACGACCCATCTTTGATCTAACTCAAATGCTGTTTTGAAAACATCTTTTTCTTCTTTTGTTAAAAAATCTAAATGTGAAACAGAGCCTTGGTTTGTTGTTATACTAGACCACGTCTCATCATCGTCCTTTCCATATTTAGATAAAATATCTTTTAGATATTTATTTTTAACATTAAATGAGCCAGATAAAGTTTTATGAGTATAACTATTTGCAGCTATGGGTTCAATTCCTGGAGAAGTTCCTCCACAAATAATAGAAATAGATGCAGTTGGTGCAATAGCTGTCTTATTAGAAAATCTTTCTTTAATGCCGTAATCTTCAGCATCAGGACATGCTCCTCTTTCTTCTGCTAAAATCTTTGATGCTTTATCAACATCTTGTTGTATGTTATTAAATATTTTTTTGTTCCAAACTTTGCTCATTACAGACTCAAATGGTATCATTTTTTTTTGAAAGTACGAATGTAAACCCATAACACCTAATCCAACGCTTCTTTCTCTTAAAGCTGAATACTTTGCATCACTGAATTCGTCAGGAGCTCTTTCTATAAAATCAGTTAGCACATTATCTAAAAATCTCATTACATCTTCTATAAAATTTTTATCATCTTTCCATTCGTCGTACTTTTCAATATTTAAAGATGATAAACAGCACACAGCTGTTCTATCTTTTCCATCTTTATCCATTCCAGTTGGTAATGTTATTTCGCTGCACAAATTAGATGTCTTAACAGTTAATCCTGCAAGTTTGTGATGTTGTGGAATTTGTCTATTTACTGTGTCTATAAAAATTATATATGGTTCGCCAGTTTCAACTCTAGCTGTCAAAAGTCTTATCCATAAATTTCTAGCGGATACTGTTGATTGCACAGAACCATCTTTTGGACTTTTTAATCCCCATTGTTCATCTAATTCCACAGCTCTCATGAAAGCATCAGTAACTAAAACTCCATGATGTAAATTTAATGCTTTTCTATTTGGATCGCCGCCAGTTGGTCTTCTCATTTCAATAAACTCTTCAATTTCAGGATGGTCAATTGGAAGATAACAAGCTGCCGAACCTCTTCTTAATGAGCCTTGGCTAATTGCCATTGTTAATGAATCCATTACCTTTATAAAAGGAATTATTCCCGATGTTTTTCCTACTCTTCCAATTTTTTCACCGATTGATCTTAAGTTTCCCCAATAGCTTCCTATTCCGCCACCTTTTGCTGCTAACCAAACATTCTCACTCCACAAATCTAAAATTCCATTTAGACTATCTCCAGCTTCATTTAAAAAACATGATATAGGCAAACCTCTTTTTGTCCCTCCATTAGAAAGAACCGGTGTTGCTGGCATAAACCAAAGATTGCTTATATAATTATACAATCTTTGTGCATGAAGATTGTCGTCAGCATAATAGCTGGCTACCCTTGCAAATAAATCTTGATAAGATTCATTAAAACCTAAGTACCTGTCACTTAAAGTTGCTTTACCAAAAACTGTTAAATTTTCATCTCTTGATCTATCTATTTTAATTGTTATTCCTTTAGCATTTTGGAAAAGCTCTGTTTCGTTATTTAACGTGAATAAGTCTGGTCTTTTTTCGTTGTTTTGCTTTTCTATAATAGGTGAATATTGGGAAACAGCTTCCTTTAATGCCTGAGACAAAATTTTGTTCATTTATAGTACCCTTTTATTACTTTTTTTGTAAAACAACTATATGTTGTATGTAGATTTCCTTAATATACTATATAAATTAGAAATCAATAGAACATATATAGAACATATAAAAAATTTATCAATAAAAAAGTTAAAAAAATGTACATATATTTAAATGCAAAAATCCATAAAAATTGATCCTCTGGGTTTTAGAGAATACGATGCCCGATGGTTGTATCCCGAAAAAATAAATTCAGAGGGGATAAAGCTGGTAGGCAAAGGTTTTGGAACACAAGTTAATAATAAAATAAAAAATCCAAGAATTTCAGTTGGTCATGACTACAGATCTTATAGTGAAGAAGTAAAGAAAAATTTTATAGATGGTCTAATTTCAACTGGATGTCATGTTGAAGATATAGGGTTAAGTCTATCACCTACCGTCTATTTTTCGCAGTTTAAATTACAAACCGATGCAGTTGCAATGATAACTGCAAGCCATAACGAAAATGGTTGGACAGGAATTAAAATGGGCATCGAAAAAGGCTTAACACATTGTAAGGAAGAAATGCTTGAACTTAAAGAAATTGTTTTACAAGGAAAATTTACTGAAGATAAAGGTTCTTATAAAGAAATAAAAGATTTTAATAAAATATATATAAAAGATTTATCTTCTAATAAAATTAAAAAAAAAATTAAAGCAGTAGTAGCATGTGGCAATGGAACAGCAGGAATTTTTGCACCAAATATTTTAAGAGGTATAGGATGTGAAGTTATTGAATTAGATTGTAATTTAGATTTTAATTTCCCAAAATACAATCCAAATCCAGAGGACATGAAAATGCTTCATGAAATAGCTAAATCAGTAAAAGAAAACAATGCTGATGTTGGATTTGGTTTCGATGGAGATGGAGATCGTGTTGGAGTAATTGATAACAATGGAAACGAAATTTTTGCAGATAAAATCGGTTTACTAATTGCAAGAAATATTTCAAATAAACATCAAAATTCAAAGTTTATTGTAGATGTTAAATCAACTGGATTGTTTGAAAAAGATGAAATTTTAATAAAAAATAATTGTAAAACAATATACTGGAAAACTGGACATTCTTATATCAAAAGAAAAGTTAATGAAGATAATGCAATAGCTGGTTTTGAAAAAAGTGGACACTTTTTCTTTAATAAACCTTTGGGATATGGATTTGATGATGGAATAAATTCTGCAATACAAATTTGTCATTTATTAGATAACCAAAATTCAAAAATTAGTGAATTAAATGAAAGTTTGCCAAAAACTTTTCAAAGTCCAACAATGGCTCCTTTTTGTAAAGATGAGGATAAATATATTTTAATTGATAATTTAACCTCTAATATTAAAAAATTAAAAAATGATAATATAAAAATAGATGGACTAACTATAAATAAAATATTGACAGTTAATGGAATTAGATTTTCTTTAGAAGATGGTTCGTGGGGATTAATAAGAGCATCTTCAAACAAACCTTCATTAGTGGTTGTTACTGAGAGTCCTGCATCTGATGATAGAAAGAAAAAGATCTTTGAATTCATTGATGAATTACTCCAAAAAACCGGTAAAATTGGTGAATACGATCAAAAAATTTAATTTAGAATTAAATAGTAAGATATCTATATAAAAAGATAGTTCCTACTATATATAAAAAAATCCCAAAAAAATTCTGTAATTTTGATTTATCAAGTTTGTTAACTGTGTTAGCTCCTACTCTCGCCATAAACATGGTTATTGGTATAAATATTAAAAAAGCAGGAATATTTATAAATCCTACGCTTAATGGTAAATCAGCTTTTAAAAAAGAACCTGAAATTAAAAAACCTATTGCACCAAATAAAGAAATCACTGAACCAATGGCGGCTGCACTACCTATTGCTTTATTAATTGGATAGCCAAAATATTTTAGGATAGGAACATTCATAATTGCTCCTCCTATACCCATAGTAGATGAAACAAATCCTGAAACAAAACCAAGTAAAATCCTTGGCATTAGATTAAAATTCACTTTTAACTTATTTGTTTTATCCTTAATGTTTAATAAGTAAGCTCCACACAAATAAACGATTATAGTGAAAAATAATAAAAGAGATTTGGTATGCAAAATAGCTGCAAATGTAGTTCCTGATAAAACTCCTATTATTACAAAAAATGCATAATTTTTGATCACACTAAAATCAACTGATCCATGTTTTTTATGAGTTAGTACAGAAATTATAGAAGTAGGAACAATTATTGAAAATGAAGTTCCAACCGCTAAATGCATCAAGTAATCCTGATTTATGTTTAAACTATCAAAGATAAAAAATAGAAAAGGAACAGTAATAAGCCCTCCACCAATTCCAAATAATCCAGCAAGAAAACCAACTGGAAAAGCAGTAAGGATCATTAATAATATGAAAAAAAAATATTCGTTTGTAAGAATTGAACTAATCAATCTATCCTGCTGATCTTGCTTGAGGTGCTAATTTAACTTTATCCATAATATGATCAATTTTTTGCACATCAGCATCTCTAACACACATATTTTTTGTCAGATAATTTTTCCAGAAACTCGAACCAGTTTTTCCATGGAACAAACCTAAAGTATGTCTCATTATTTGATTCATTCGAGTTCCATTTTTAATTTCATTTTTAACATACGGAACCAATTGTTCAATTACTTGTTCTCTAGATAAAACATTATCATTATTAAATATTTCTTTTTCAATTTCAGCTAGCATATAAGGTGAATGGTAAATTGATCTTCCTATCATAGCTCCATCAACTTTATTTAAATGATTTTTAATTTCATGCGTTGATGAAATTCCACCATTAATAATTATTTCAAGATCTTTAAAATCTTTTTTTAATTTATAGACCATTTCATATTTTAATGGAGGAATATTTAAATTCTGCTTAGGAGTAAATTTTCCCAGCATAGCTTTTCTTGCGTGAATTATAAATGTTTTAACTCCAGTTGATTTTAAATGATTTATAAAATTAAATAAACTTTCATAATCATCAACATCATCATAGCCAATTCTTGTTTTTACAGTCACTGGAAGTTTTGTTTTTGTTTGCATTTCACTTAAACATTCAGCTACAAGTTTTGGTTCTTTAATTAAGCAGGCTCCAAATTTATTTTTTTGGACTTTTTTACTAGGGCATCCTAAATTTAGATTAATTTCATCATAACCAAATTCTTCACCAATTTTAGCGGCTGATGCTAAAAGTTTTGGTGACGAACCTCCTAGTTGCAATGCTACTGGTTTTTCTTTTAAATTAAACGACAGTAATTTTTTTTTATCACCTCTGTCAATTGCTTCTGAAACGATCATTTCAGTATAAAGCAAGACATTTTTACTAATTAATCTTAGAAAATATCTTTCATGACGATCAGTACAATCCATCATCGGTGCTACGGAGACTATTCTATTCATAACCTTAATAGATATATTATTTTATTAAGAATTTGAAGTTTCAGTTTCTTCTTTAGGTGAATTTTCTGTTTCTTGTTCTTTAATTGTATCTAAAGATACATCTTCGTCTGAATTTTCTGGTATATTTTGATCTGATATTTCTGGACTTTGATTTAGTTCAGACAAATCTTCTTTAGTAACCTGAATTTTTTCTGGTACTTTTCTAGCTCTTTTTGATGGTAAAATTGGTGTTCCACTTTTTGAAACTTCCCCTTTATATAAATTTTCAAAATCATCACCAACAACTTCGTCAAGATCTTCACCATCGTCAACTTGTTCGATATGTTTTCTTAACTTATAAACTCCACTGTCTATCAAGTCTTTAACTTTAACATTTTCTACTGCTATTTCTCTTAATGAAATAACAGTGTTTTTATCATTATCTCTATCTAATGTAGGTTCCATTCCTGAATTTAATTGCGTAGTTCTTTCTTTTGCAACTAAAACTAATTCGTAGGGACTTTCGACCTTGTCGATACAATCTTCAACTGTTACTCTTGCCATGCGAGGTATTTATCATTCAATAAGACAAAATCAAGGAAATTCTATAATAATGTAGGATTTAGCTTGCTCCTAATAAGAAATAATAAAAGTAAGGATAGAAATATATAAGTTCCAGAAACAACAGATATATTTTCAATAGAAAAACCAAGATCAATTAAAATACCAAATAAAGCAGTTCCAAAAGCAGTTGCAAAAACCATTAATGCAGTTGTTAAAGCTTTTATAGAACCAATATGTTTAACGCCGTATATTTCTGCCCATGTAGAAGATCCTAAAACATTTGCAAGACCATTTGAAATTCCAATTAATCCTAGAAAAAAAAATGAAGAAATAGGGTTTTTAAAATAAAATAGAACTATAGCGGATAGCAATAGAGGTACATTCATATAAACTAATAAATTTCTGCTTGAGTATCTGTCTATTAAAAAACCAGAGAGAAATAATGTTATAAGTGAAGTTATTGAATAAACCATAAAGGATTGTGCAATAATATAAGGTCCCCAACCTTTTGAAGTTAGAATAAAAGATTGATAAACAAAAACACCAGTTGCTATCCAAGGCATTGCCAACATATTTGAACAAATAATATAAAATCTAAAATCTTTCAAAACCTCTATTCTTTTCCATTGTTTAATATTTTTCTCTTTAAAATTATCTTCATCTGATGGTTCTCTAGAGTCTAAATTAATTTTTTTTACTAAAAAAATTGATGCTAATGGTAAAAAAATTATAACAAGTACAGATATAGCAATCCAAATATTTCTCCAATCAGTTAAGCCAAGAAGAAAAATCATTAAAACAGGTAAAATAAATTCAGCAGTTGAAAGACCAAACCATCCTGTGCTTAAAGCTTTCCCTCTAGATTTATTAAAATATCTTGAAATTGTGGTTGTTGCTGTATGAGACATCATCCCTTGACCTGAAAATCTCATTAAAAAAATTGCAATAAATAAAATATAAACTGATGAAATTTTTGAAAAAAAGAAACAAGAAAATGATAATAAAATTATTACTAACAATGAAAACTTTAAAATGTTTATATCGTCAATCTTTTTTCCTATCCAAATCAATAGAAAACTACTTAATAATGTAGCAGAAGCATAAATTGTGCCAAATTGTCCATGTGTAATAGATAAATCGTTTCTAATGCTTGAGTTAAAAATTCCTAAAAAAAAACTCTGTCCAAAACTCGAAAAAAATGTAAAAATAAATCCAAATATAATTACTTTTAAACTTAAATTTTTAAACATATTATTTTATGAGTTGTAATGTAGCTTTCATAGGTCTTGGTGTAATGGGTTACCCAATGGCAGGTTATATATCAAAAGCAGGACACAATGTAACTGTTTTTAATAGAACCCAATCAAAAGCTGATAAGTGGATAAAAGAATTCAAAGGAAATAAAGCTGATACACCAGCTAAAGCTGCTGCAGGAGCTGATTTTATATTTACATGCGTAGGTAATGATAACGATTTAAGAGAAGTAACATTTGGTGAAAAAGGAATTTTTAAAACTATAAAAAAGGGTGCTGTTTATATCGATAACACAACTGCATCAGCAACTATTGCTAGAGAAATTTATACTTATGCAAAAAAAAATAGTTTTGGATTTTTAGATGCACCTGTTTCAGGTGGTCAAGCAGGAGCTGAAAACGGTGCTTTAACAGTAATGATAGGTGGAGACCAAGAAGATTTTGACAAAGCAAAAGATAAAATTGATTGTTATAGTAAAAAGATGAAGCTCTTGGGCAAATCTGGCTCAGGACAATTAGCAAAAATGGTAAACCAAATATGTATTGGTGGTCTTGTGCAAGCTTTATCTGAAGCTATTAATTTTGGGATGAATGCAGGTCTTAAAATGGAAGATGTAATAGAAGTTATATCAAAAGGTGCAGCTCAATCTTGGCAAATGGAAAATAGATACAAAACAATGATTGATGATAAGTTTGAATTTGGTTTTGCAGTAGATTGGATGAGAAAAGATCTTAAAATTGCACTTGAAGAAGCAAAAAAAAATAATTCACCACTTCCTATAACTGAAGTGATAGATAAATATTATGCTGAAGTACAAGACATGGGTGGAAATAGATGGGATACTTCAAGTTTAATTAGAAGATTTAGAAAGTAAAAAGTATGCAGCCAGCATACTATGAAAATTTAGAGGAAATTCAAAATAAGTATTGGTCAATGCTAGATGATGCGGTGACTAATAGAGGTTCACCGTTTAGAATTCCTGTTTTTATTTGTGCACATCAAAATGAAGTGGATGGTAGAATTGTTGTTTTACGAAAATCAGATAGAGGAAATAACTTATTACAATTTCACACTGATTTAAGATCTCCAAAGGTAGATATCTTAAAAAAAAATAATAACGCTTCTCTAGTTTTCTACGATAAAGAAGAAAAGATACAATTAAGAGTAAAAGTTGAATGTGAGGTTAATAATCAAAATTCTACGACTGATGAGTCGTGGAAGAAAACTCAACATATAAGCAGACGTTGTTATTTAACAGATAATCCTCCAGGAACTAGATCGGAAAATCCAACCTCTGGTATGATATCTAAATTAGAAGATTTTGATTACACAATGGAACAAAGTGAGGAAGGTTATAAAAACTTTACAGTTATAAAATGTAAAATTAAATCTATTGAATGGCTTTATCTTGCAGCTAAAGGACATCGAAGAGCCAAATTTGATTTAGAAACTAATAAGAATGTTTGGTTAGTTCCTTAGTTAATGTCCGCTGTCACTATAATTTTTATATCTGTTGTAGGTACACCAAGTTCTATTTTTTTTAATTTTTTTTAATTTTTTATGAGAATATCTGCTTCTCCAATCATAATTATTATCAGGAGCAATCCCTCTACCTACCTCAGCAGCCATTGCACATTTTAAATATACTGGATTAAAAGGTTTGTCAGAAGTTGGCTCTAAAAAAACTAAATCTTTCATGTCTGGACAAGTAGGATCACCATGATCATACAAACTTTTTCCAAGGCTAAACTTATCACCTGTGCTCGGGCCCCCGATAATTGTATTGCCAACATGACTTTTTGAGTTTCCTTTGGTACATTCCCAAGCAAAACCTGCTACATGTGTTAATTCATGAAGTGTCATTAAAATTCTTTTGTGGCTGCCGCGTATATATTTACTTTTTAAAAATATATATCCATGATGCACAGATCCTTGGCCGCCATCTCTATGACTCACATCGACCCATGAGAAATATAATTTATTTGGATCATTAAAACCCAATTTAGTTAAATAGGCATCAGGATAATTCATACCATAATTACCTTTGTATTTTTTATCAAATCGTACAAAAGAGATATCTAATTTTCCATCTTTTCTAAAATCATATCTAAATTTTTGTTTACCTTTTGTCATATCAAACATTTTTTGATTTGCTTCCAAGAGTTCAGACTCCATTTCTCCACTAATATCCCACTCATTATCTTTACTATTCTTGTTTAATAAGTATATGAAATGAACTTGGGGTTGATCTGTTACGTCAGGTTGATCTTCAAAAAATCTTCCTGGCTTTTCATCAGATGCAAATACTGACGATGAAAAGATTAATAATATTAATGTTAATATAATTTTTTTCATTTTTTTAGAATATATCATATTATTCTAATGCTTTACCAACAACTACTGTTGAGCCCTCTAATCTCTCGATAGATTGAACATAAGCAGCTTCTCCTGCTGGAGCTGCGGTTGCATCATGGGCTCCTTCAAAAACAAAAGTTCCTAGACCCGTTAATCCAGACCCATCGACAGTAGTAAATTTACCGTATTGAAATACTTCTTTTGCAGCATCTGAATTGCTAGTGTCGTGATTATATAAATCCATTAGCGCCTGCTTGCTTACTGCACTGCTTTGTAAAGTATTGGCAACTCTAACTAAGGATGTACAGGAGTCAGCTGGGCATTCACCGCCACCACTATCAATTAATTCATCTGGACTTGTTGTTCCATCTGGAACTAGTGCTTTAGGTACTGATGCAACGACTGGTATTGTTGTTAAAGTAACTGTAGGCGTTGTAAAACTATAGTCCACTGTAGATGCTCCTTTTAAAGTTAATTTAGAAAACACATCTGCACTTATTTCTTTTTTATTAAAGTTTACATATACTTTAGCACGACCCTGTTGAGTTGCTCCAGTATCAAATACTTGTGAAACTCCTTCATCGCCGAGACTATAAGTTAATCCGTTTGAACCTGTTTCTACTGGTGTAAGATCAAACCAACCACTATCATATAAAATTGTATCTTGGTCTAAAGTTCTTACATAATTTTCATTATCTGTAACTACTATATTTTCTTGCAACTGATTCATAGCGACTGATATTTCTTTAGAGTCAGATTCTGTCGACAAGCTTGATAATATTTCTGAAGCACTTTCGTCTGATTTTAAATCAAATTTTTCAGCAGTAACTATAATATTATTTTTTAAATCTGCTGAATTTATCAAGTTTGTTGTTAAATTTTTAGAACTATCAACAATACTCCTAGCATTTAAAACTGAATGACTCATTGAGCTAGACATTTGAGATATTACTTCAGCATTTGTTGGTGATGATAATGAAACAACATTTGTTATCATTGCTTGGAAACCGGGGTTAGTTATTTCTGTCGTATTTAAACCATCTGTAAGTTGAATATTGCCAGGTATCATCCCTAAAGTATTTTCTGGCCCTGGTCCTAACAGTACGACAGTACTTTCATTATTATTAGAATTTGATGAAACTAAAAATTCCGTACCTCTTACACCCAATGATCCATTAGGCATCTTTACTTTTAAATTTTCAGGATTTTTTTCACTAATTTTTCCTGAAATAGTTTTTACAATTCCAGATTTAATATTTGTTACAAAATTTCCATTATTTGTTTGTGGGTCATATACGAAATCATCTATTGTAAGCTCTGTATTTTCCCCCACCGTCATAACAGTTTCATCCAAAAATAAAATTTGAGCATTTGAGTTAGGCTTTACATTTATAGTATCTCCATAATATATTTTGGAACCGTTAGATAATTTTTCATTTTTTTGATTGTTAATCTCACCAACTGCAGCTCCGATTACACCAATGAATTCAACTCCTAGCGATTTAGACGTAAAAAGTAGTAGAAAGAACAAAGTTGTGAGAAATTTTTTATTCATTAAAATTTATCCTTTTAGAGATTCCAATTGTCTTGAAAGATCTTTTAATCTCATAACTTGATATATTTGAATTTACATTAGATTCCCTAACACTTAAAGTGTAAAAGAAATTGTTGTCCTCGATTATATTTCTTAAAAAAGGAAACAGCTGATTTATATCACCTGTTAAACTTAAACTACTAACTAAACTTTTATCTTTTCTATCTCTCATTGTTGAAACAGTGAATTTTTTTGCATCATAGATATTAGTTAAATGTGTAGCAGATGCTCTTAAAGTTCCAAATGGCAAAACCCTTGCAATCATTACATTTAATCCGCCTGAGTTATAACTGTCATATTTTTTTGAGTGTTCAATATTGCTATAAATAATTTTGGAACTTATTTGAGTTTCGTTAGAAATATTATAATTAAATCTTGAGCTAAAGGCGTAAACTTCATTATTATTTAAATCGCCAGCATCTACAAAAATTTGGTTTCCTTGGGCGTCAAGTGGAGAAGGTTCTGAGTGATATTTACTATCAGTATAACTTATTGCATAATTTAAATTAAATTTGTCATTGAATATGTGTGTGTTATTTACCCCCATACCTTTGCTTTGGTAATCCTCCTGCATTCTGTAATTAAATTTATTGTAATAAATATAAGGAGAAACATAATGATTTTTAAATGCTTTAAAATAACTTAAAGATCCAGAATGAATATCATTTTCGCCTTTTAATTTTTTGTTATTAGTATTGAAGTTTGATCCAAGATTCATAAAAATTGATGAACTATCACTAAGTATTCTTCCTAAAGTTAAAGAAGTACCTCTAGCGTATGTTTTGTCATACTCTAATGTGAGTCTACTATCATTAGTTGGAAAAGGCACTTGAGAGTCAGTTGTTCCGTTGCTTTTAGCCAACTTTCCAGATTTTGTTCTACCACTAATATTGTCTTCTTCTGTTTGAGAGTATTTAAGATCTAAATATGCTATCCACTTCTTTTTTTTTTTACCCTCAAATTCCTTATCTGATAAAAGTTCAGCGATCAAATTTTTTGTTTCATCAGAAGTATTTGGATCTTCAAGCATCGTTTTGACCATAAAATCAACTTTAACTTTTGAATCCATCTTTAATAAAATTGATAACAAGTATAATTTAATATCAGAGTTTTTTGGGTAAAGAGTGCTAAGTCTTTCTAAAGTTGCAATTGTTGACTTAATGTTTCCAGCATTTTCTTGTTGCTTGGCGTAATTTAAATTTAGTTCTAAATCTATAGGATTGTCTAAAATTTCTTTATATGTAATTTTTGAAAAAGCGGCTTTTGTAAAAAAAAAATAAACGATAATTATTAATAAAAATTTAAAAAAATTAATCATCAAGTATTAGAATATTGACTTTGAATACTTCTTCCAATTATCTTGATAATGTCTTGTATTTTCATCAACAGCTTTTTTTTCTTCCTCTGTGACTTCTCTAATTACCTTTCCTGGCGATCCTATTACTAGTGAATTATCAGGTATTACTTTATTTTCAGTAATCAATGCTTTTGCACCAATAATACAATTTTTACCAATTTTGGCGTTGTTAAGTATTACTGCTCCAATACCTATCAAACTATTATCACCAATTGTGCACCCATGAAGCATAACCATATGTCCAACGGTAACATTTTTTCCAACTTTCAATGGACAACCGGGATCGGTATGCAAAACACTCCCGTCTTGAATATTTGAACCTTCTCCAATATGAATATTTTCAATATCACCTCTTAAAGTTGCATTGAACCAAATACTAGAATTTTTTTCTAAAGTTACATCCCCAATAATAACTGCGTTAGGTGCAACCCAATTTTCGCCTGAATTTTTTGGTTTTTTATTTTCCAAATCGTAAAACATACTTTATATAATACTTAACATGGCTCTTACAAAAACTCCAATATGTGATTTTGGGAAAAAAGCTGAAAAATTTGAATTAAATTCAACCGATAATAAAAAAATTTCACTTAATGATGTTAAAGGTGAAAATGGTACTTTGATTATGTTTATTTGTAATCACTGTCCTTATGTTAAAGCTGTAATTGAAGATATCGTTGAAGATTGTAAAAAATTAGAAGCTAATGGAATAAAATCTGTAGCAATTTGTTCTAATGATGTGAAAAACTATCCGGAAGATTCTTTTGATAATATGATAAAGTTTTCAAAAAATCATAATTTTGGATTTCCTTATCTTTTTGATGAAACGCAAGAAATTGCAAAAAAATTTGGAGCTGTGTGTACGCCAGACTTTTTTGGTTATAATAAAAACTTAGAGTTACAATACAGAGGAAGAATTCGAGAACTAAAAGAGCTAAAACCAACTAGAGGTGGTGATAGTGATTTATATAAAGCAATGAAACAAATAGCTGAAACTGATAATGGTCCTAAAGATCAAATTCCAAGTATGGGCTGCAATATTAAGTGGATAAATAATTAATGTATTTAATAGTAACGAGATCTTTCCCTCCAGAAATAGGCGGCATGCAAAAATTAATGTGGGGATTAGCAAAGTCGATATCTAAATATGATTTAACAAAAGTTATAACAGATTTTCAAGAAAACCATGAAGAATTTGATGATAATGTTTCATTTACAATTGAAAGAGTGAAAGGATTTAAATTACTTAAGAAGTATAGAAAATCTAACTTAATTAATAGTTTTTTAAAAACAAATAAAGTTAAATGCATTATTGCTGATCATTGGAAAAGTTTAGAATTGATTAAAACTGATAATAAAAAAATTTGCTTAATACATTCAAAAGAAATTAATCATAAAAAAGGTTCTGGATTAAATAATAGAGTTTTAAATGTTTTAAACAATGTTGATTATGTCGTTTCAAATTCAAATTTTACAAAAAATTTAGCTACAGAAATTGGAGTAAATCCTGAAAAAATATTAGTAATTAATCCAGGAATAGAGCCAATAAAAGACATAAATAAAAAAAGCCAAACAGAAGCAGAAAAAATACTAAAAAAGAAAAAACCTAAAATAATTACAGTTGCAAGATTTGATAAGAGAAAAAATCATGAGAAAGTTATTATGGCTATTAAAAATTTAAAACAAATATATCCAAATATTATTTATATTTGTGTAGGTTACGGAGAAGAAGAAGAAAACATTAAAAAACTTATAAGTGAACTAAATTTAAATGAAAATGTATTGCTTATAAAAAATGCCTCTCAAAATTTAACAAATGCACTGATTTCAAAATCAAATATATTTGTTATGCCTTCTATTATTCATAAAAAATCTGTTGAAGGATTTGGTATATCATTTATTGAAGCTGCAGAGTTAGGTATCCCCTCTATTGGTGGTAAAGATGGTGGTGCGTCGGATGCTATTATTAACGACAAAACTGGTTTGATTGTTGATGGTAATAATCTTGATGAAATATATTCTTCAATAA
>CACAHI010000002.1 GCA_902532225.1 uncultured Pelagibacteraceae bacterium | reverse complement strand
AACTATACCTGGCGCATGAGCATAACCTGTAGCTATAAGTATTTTTTTAAATGGAACTTTAGTCTCTTTATCTGGAAATATCTTAACACCTATAACATAAATGAAAATAGACCAAACAAACCAAGTCAAAATTGCTGTAAGACCAGAAATTCCTATTGCAGTTTTTATAATTGTATTAGCAGCTACAGCTCCTGCAACTCCATCTAAAATCATTATGAGTCCAGCAAAATATAATCCTGCTTCACCAAAATATTTGTTATCTTTATATAAAGATTTATCTAATTTAAGGGATCTGACAATTATATTTAAAAATTCACCGAACATTAATAATTAATGAAATTTATACTAATCTTAAAGATATTACTATGTTAATTTCTGTTAAAATATTTTTAATATTTTGTTAGGGAGAACAATAGCTCTCCCTATAAAAATTATCCTTTTACGACTTCTCTAGTATTTGCGTTATAAGATTCTTTAAATGGCACATCTACCACAACTGCGTCAACTGGAACTCCTGGCTTATCTGAATACTTTTCAGGTAAATGTATTTTATATTTAGTTCCAACTTTTCCTTTTGGAAAACCGTTTGCATTTAAAGTGCCATCATAAGGAACATATCCCATTGCAATGTTAGTTTTCTTTTCAGGATGATACCAAGGAGAAGTTACAAAACCAACAGGATCTCCTCCATCTGCATTTGATATTAACCAAAAGTCTGGTGCATAATCTTCAATTGGTTTTCCTCCAAGTTCAAATCCAACTAATTGAAGCTTATAAGGTTTTTTACCGGCCTTAATATCAGCACCCATTTTTTCCAAAGCCGCTTTACCAACGTAATCAGCTTTTTTATTCCATTCACCTTTTCCTGATAATGAAACTTGGTAACCTAAGTTACATTGATAAGGATTATGTTGTTGATCCATATCTTGTCCCCATGAAAGAATTCCAGCTTGAATTCTTCTGTGGTGAGCTGGAGCAATAACCATTAGTTTATGTTTTTTTCCAGCCTCTAAAACAGCATTCCACATGTCGTCAGCATACAAAGTTGCATTTCTTAAATATATTTCATATCCAGCTTCTCCTGAAAAACCAGATTGAGAAATAACACAACTTCTTCCAGCAACTTCAACTTCTGCCAAACCATAGAAAGGCATATTATCTAAATCAACTTGATCACCAAGCAAATCTTTCATTAGTGCTTTTGATTTCGGACCTTGGATTTGTACTGGACAAGCATCAATTTCTTCAACAGTACAATTAAATCTTCCATCTGCATTGACACCTTGAAGGTACATACCAATATCAGAGTCCGATAAAGAAAACCAAAATTCATCTTTTGAAATTCTAAGAAGAATTGGATCATTTAAAACTCCACCATAAGCATTACATAAAATTACATATCTTGCTCTCATTGGAGAAATTTTAGTTGCGTCTCTTGTTATTACATAATCAGTAAATTTTTCTGCATCTGGACCTTTAACTCTTATTTGTCTTTCAACAGCCACGTTCCACATAGTAACATGATTTACTATTGCATCATATTCTACCATTGCTCCACCATCTTCTGGTTTAACATAACCTCTTGGATGGTAAATTCTGTTGTAAACTGTTGCTCTCCAACAACCAGCCTTCATAGATAAGTGCCAGTAAGGTGATTTTCTTACTCTTGTTGAAATTAACATTTCAACTTTAGTAGGTCCACTTTGTCTTAAGTTATATGGAACTTCCCGATCAGATTGATCTACTGAAGTTACATGTTTTAGTTTTGTATAGTCAAATTCATTAGACATATTTGTTCTCCATCAACCACTTGTTAGTTTCCTTCAAGCCGCCGAATGTATAAATGTGGAAGAAATCAGTATGCGATTTAACTTTCCCTATTAAATCATTTGGGTCTCTAGGTTTCATTAAATCTAAAGCTTTAGTAAAATTAGATTTAAGAAAATTTAAGGAATTTTTTGCCCCAACTATATTAGCAAATTTAATTAAGCTAGTTATTTTTAGTGGCCCAGTAATTCCAACATGAACTGGAACTGATTGTTTAGAAATAAAATCTATGATTAGCTGAGGATTCAATAACCATTGAGTTACTATATAGTCAGCATAAGGTTTTTTATCATTCATAGCTTTTTCTAAATTTGAATCGGATATATCAGGACTCCCCTCTGGATGTCCAGCAATTCCTATCTTCATTTGCTCAAAATAACCTGTCTCTAAAAGTTGAATTGAGCTATCAAATTTCCCAATTGGATCTCTACTTCCTCCGATAACAAGAGCTTGCTTCACACCCCCATCTTTACATCTAGATACATATTCTTTAAGTTGAGTCTCACTCTCAATAGATCTAGCTGGAAAATGAGGTATTGGATTAAAGCCTTTTTCAACAAGCTTAATAGCTTGATCAGCAGTGTCTTTAAAGTCGCCACCAGGAAGCATCGTTATGTATACATCTTTTAATGCTGGTAAAGTATCTAAGTCAGTTTTCGGACTAATTTCCAAAGAAAAATTCATTAGAGGATATTTATGTATTTTGAAATAACTGTCTATAAAAATCTAACCTTATGCGCCAAAGAATACTATTTCCTAATTCCTCTGTGCTTTTGTATTCTTCGACCGTACTCTTGAGTGATTCTATCAAAGATTATAGCCAAAGCTACAATAGCTAAACCATTGAATAACCCTAGGGCTAAATACTGGTTTGATATAGCTCTTAAAATAGGAACACCTAAACCTTTAACACCAATCATAGATGCTATGACAACCATAGCTAAAGCCATCATAATTGTTTGGTTAACACCGGCAAAAACAGTTGGTAGAGCCAAAGGTATTTGTACAGTTCTTAGTTTTTGTATTTTAGTTGCACCAAAAGCTTCACTAGCTTCTATTGTTTCTTTATCAACTTCTCTTATTCCTAAATTTGTTAACCTGATAACAGGTGGGATTGCATATATGCAAACAGCAATTAAACCAGGAATTTTTCCTATACCAAGTAACATTAAAATTGGAATTAAATAGACAAAACTAGGAATAGTTTGCATCATGTCTAGGACAGGAAGCATTGCTCTTTCAAACCTGTTAGATCTTGCCATTAATACTCCCAAAGGTATTCCAACAGCTATACACATAATTGTACATACAGTTATAATTGCTACTGTTGCCATACAATCTTTCCACATACCAAAGTATCCAATCAACATAAAAGCAACCATACTTCCAATTACAAGTTTCCAACTTCTTGAACCTAGCCAAGCTAATGTACCAAGTACCAATAGTATTATTGGCCAAGGTGTAGCTAATAATAGTTTTTCTAATCTTATTAAAAAAAATAATAATGGATCAAAAAAAGCCTCTATACTATCACCATAAGCTCTAGAAAATTCTCTAAACGTATGATCAATCCCTTTTCTTAATTCCATTAGGGAAGTACGTTCCATCACGGGAAATTTTGTTAAAAATTCCATATAATTCCAAAAAAAAATTAACGAGCCTATTTAATTATAGGCTCGTTAAATAAATTATATTTTAAAGACCAGCTTTGATTTTTTTAGCAGCTGCTGAAGATACCCATTTACCCCAAACACCTTCATGCTGTTTTAAAAATTCAATTGCTGCATCTGAACCTTTAGCTTGATTATCTGCCATATAAACAAGCATTCCATTCATTACATCACCTGGGTAAGTACGTTTTTCAACATAACTTAAAGCTTCTTTTCCACCAGTTTTAGCAAAGTTTGCTGTAACGATAGAATTAACTTCAGATTTTGTCCAAGCAGTTGGTTTAGGATTAGCACAATCTTGTTCAGCTAAAGTTATACAGTTATCCCAGTTGTCTCTGCTGTGAAATTTCACACCAAAATCAACCGAAATTAAACTATATTTTCCAACCATTGATGTTGGGTTCCAATAGTAACCAAACCAAGGACTTCCAGAGTCAGCTGCTTTAGATATTGTACCATCTAAACCTGCTGCAGAACCTGGATCGATTAATACCCAACCTTTTTTTTCCATTTCAAAAGCTCTGAAAAGGTTTGCATTAGCTAATTGACATCCCCATCCTGCAGGACAACCAACAAAAGCTCCTTTAGAAGGATCTTCTTTTGATGGAAACCACTCTGGATGTTCTAAAATTTCCATTGCAGTCATTCCTTTTATTTTAGGATGTTTTTTAACAGTTCCCGGAGTTATCCACCAACCTTCACCAAGACCGGTAATTGGAGCTTGGTTTGCTATGATTAATCTTTTCTCTGAAACTGCTTTTTTTAAAGGAGTGTAAACAGCATTAGCCCACTGTTCAGGGTTCATGTCTGGCTCACCTTTTTCATCCATTGAAGTAAAAGTTGGCATAGTTGCTCCTGGTATAAGTTCTACCTCACAACCATATCCTTTTTCTAAAATGATTTTGTCAACATTGGCCATTAACTCAGCCGATGCCCAGTTTTGTTCAGCAATTACTAATTTTCCACATCCAGCATTTGCTATCCCACTTAAAGAAGTGAAACCAAACAAAACTAGAGCAGAAATAAGTATTTTTTTTATTTTCATTTATTTATCTCCTCATTAATTAATTAATTAATTTAATAATTCATAAAAACACATAGAATAAAAAAAAGCAAATGCGCTTCAACTTCTAGTTGTAGATAAAATGTTTTTGCAAACATTTTTATTAAGATATAAATTTGAATTATGTCCAAAGGGGCACAAAAATTTATAAAAGAGTATTTGGTGGTCGGATATTCAAGATTTGATCATATATATTTGAATAGGTTTTATTATCACATTCATTCAAACTCTTTCCAGAGTCAGTAAATTTTTTTCTTTAATAAAAAATAAATCAAAAAAATTAAAAAGGAGAATTTATGAAAAAAGATTTAATAACAAGGTTAAATGAAGGACCTGTTCTTTGTGCAGAAGGATATCTGTTTGCTATGGAAAGAAGAGGATACTTACAAGCAGGAGCATTTGTTCCTGAAGTAGTTTTAGAACATCCTGAAGTATTATCCCAATTACATAGAGAATTTATAAGATCAGGTTCAGATGTGATTCAAGCTTTTACTTATTATGGACATCGAGAAAAGTTAAGAATAATTGGAAAGGAACAATTGCTTGAACCACTTCAAAAAAATGCATTGCAAATTGCAAAAGATTCCAAAGAAGAGTTTAAAGATTTGGATTTGATGGTGTGTGGAGATATTGCTAATACAAATGTTTACGATCCAAACGATAAAAAAAGCAATATTGAGTGTCAAAAAATGTTTGAAGAGCAGGTAGCTTGGGCTAAAGAAGCAGGTGTTGATTTTATGGTAGCAGAGACAATTACTTGGGTAGAAGAAATGAAAATTGCTCTCAAAGCTATAAAGGATGCGGGTCTAATAGCCGTTTGTAATTATGCATTTAGACGAGATGGAAAAACAAGAGATGGCCACTCCCCAGGAGATGCATGTAAAATTCTCGAAGACAATGGTGCCGATGTTGTTGGATTAAATTGTTTTAGAGGTCCAAAAATGACAATGAAACTTTTGCCAGAAATTAGAAAAGCTGTTTCTTGTCATGTCGCAGCACTTCCAGTTCCTTATCGAACTACTGAAAAAGATCCAGGATTTTTAAATCAAACTGATGAAGGTTGTGATTGTATTCCAGGTGGAAATGCATTCCCTGTTGCACTAGATAATTTATATTGCAATCGATTTGAAATGGCAGAGTTTGCAAAAGAATGTGCAGAAAAAAAAATAAACTTTATTGGAATATGTTGCGGTGCTGAACCTCACCATGTTAGAGAAATGGCTGTTGCCTTAGGTCGAAAACCTATTTCTTACAAATATTATCCTGACATGTCCAAACATTACGCACATGGAACTGACAAAACTTTAAAAAAACATAATATTGACGCAGCAAAAACTTTATAAGAAAAAATTATGGAGAAACATGCCAAGGTAGTAATAATAGGAGGAGGTGTTGTTGGTTGTTCAATACTTTATCACCTTTCAAAATTTGGACTAAAAGACTGCTTATTACTAGAGAGGAATGAACTAACTTCAGGATCATCTTGGCATGCAGCTGGAAATGTCCATGTAATATCTTCAGATCCAAACATTTCTAGAATGATGGCTTATACTATAGGTCTTTATAAAGAAATCGAAAAAGAATCAGGACACTCGACTGGATTTAAACCAAGTGGCGGTTTTTATTTAGCGTCAAACGATGTATGGGCCGAATATCTTAAAAGGGAAAGATCAAAAGCAAGATATATGGGTCTTGATCAAGAATTTATTTCTCTAGAAGAAGTTAAAAAGAAAAATCCACTTATTGATCCTTCAAGATATCTTTTAGCATTATGGGATCCAATAGATGGAGAGGTAGATCCTTCAGGAGTAACATATGCTTTTGCTAAAGCAGCTAAAGTTCATGGTGGAAAATATTATACACATACAGTTGTTAAGGACACAAAGCAAAAAGAAGATGGTTCATGGAATGTTATAACTGACAAAGGAAATATTAATGCAGAAATAGTTATTAATGCAGGAGGATTATGGGCAAGAGAAGTTGGAAAGTTGGCAGGATTAAACTTACCTGTTCAACCTATGGAACATCATTATTTAATTACTGAGGCAATTCCAGAGATTGAAGCTTTAGGAGATCAAAGACTACCAATAGGAACAGACTTCGAGGGTAATATTTATTTTAGACAAGAAGGCAAGGGGATGCTTCTAGGAACTTACGAACAAAAATCTACAGCGTGGAAAGTAGAAGGAACTCCTATGAACTTTGGACATGAACTTTTAGAACCAAAACTAGATAACATTCAAGACAGATTGGCAATTGGTTTTAAAAGAATGCCAGCTTTAGAAAAAGCAGGTATAAAAAATATTGTAAATGGCCCTTTTACTTTTGGACCAGATGGAAGTCCATTAATTGGTCCTGTTCCAGGAATGAAAAATTATTGGGTAGCTGTAGGTGTCATGGCTGGTTTTTGCCAAGGTGGAGGAGTTGGTAAATGTTTGGCAGAATGGATAATCGATGGGGAGCCCTCAATTGACGTTTGGGCAATGGATGTGGCAAGGTTTGGAGATTACGCGTCTCCTCAATATGGAACAATCAAATCATCAGAAAATTATGAAAGAAGATTCATAATGACATTTCCAAATGAAACTTTACCAAAAGGTAGAAAACAAAAAACTACTGCATTATATGATCGTTTTGTAAATCAAGGTGCAGTAATGGGAGATGCCTTTGGTTTAGAAAGTGTTTTGTGGTTTTCAAAAAATAAAGAAGATGCTCATGAAGAACCTACAATAAAAAGATCTAGATCACATAATTATGTTTCAAAAGAAGTAATTAATGTAAGAGAAAATGTTGGAGCAATCGAAGTTGCAAATTTTTCAAAACATGAGTTTAAAGGTCCTGATGCTAGAAAATTTTTAGATTACATAATGGCAGGGAGATTACCTAAACCAGGAAGAATTTCACTAACTCCAATGCTAACAAAGAAAGGAAAACTTTATGGAGATCTAACCGTTGCGTGTATGGATGAAAATGAATTTATGATTTTTGGTTCAGGTGCTGCACAAGAAATGCACAGACGATGGTTTGAAACTCATCTTGATAAGTTTAACTTAAGTTATAAAAATAGATCTGATGAATTCCATGGAATGGCTATTGCAGGACCGAAGTCTAGAGATTTGCTTCAAAAAATTGTTAGAGAAGATGTTTCAAATAATAAATTCAAATTCAGAGACTCTAAAAAAATGTATGTCGCTGGTGTGCCAGCTATAGTTAATAGATTATCATTCACAGGTGAATTGGGGTACGAAATTTATGTTGCTCCTCATTTTTTAATTAAATTATATGAAGAATTAATGGAAGCAGGAAAAGAATTTAATATAAAACCCTTTGGTTCAAGAGCTTTAATGTCAATGAGATTAGAAAAAAATTGGGGCGCATGGACTCTTGATTATAGACCTGATTTTACAGCTAAAGAAACAGGATTAGATATATTTATAAACTGGGATAAAGAATTTATTGGAAAAGATTCAGCTAAAAAAGATGATAGCAAACATAAGATTACCCCGCTTATTGTAGAAACTAACGAAATAGACGTAACTTACAACGAAGCTGTTATGAAAGGTGATAAAAGTATTGGCTATGTTACATCTGGAGGATTTGCTCACTTTATTAACAAAAGTATTGCGTTTTCATACCTGGATACAAAAGAATTAAATTCTGGCAAAGGCATACAAGTTGAAATTAACGGTGATATGTTTAATTGTTCAATTATAAAAGATCCACTTTATGATCCAAGTGGAAAGAAAATGAGAAGCTAATGGCACAAAAAGACGTAGGTAACAAAGTTCCAATTTATAAACTAAAAAAAACCGAAGAGGTTATGAAATACTATGACGAGTGGGGTGAAGGAAATAAGTACGATAAAGATATGGTTGATTGGAATTATACAGGTCCAAAAGAAACTTCAGAAGTTTTTATCAAACATAATAAGAATAAAGATGCTAAAATTTATGATGCTGGTTGTGGCACAGGATTGGTTGCTGTTGAATTAAAAAATCATGGTTATAATAATTTTTATGGAGCAGATTTATCTCAAAAACTTTTAGATTTAGTCCCAGATGGTCTTTATCAAAAATTAGAAAAAGTAGATTTAAATAAACCCATTCAAGAAGAGGATGATACATTTGATGCTGTTTTGTGCGTTGGAACATTTACCTTTGGCCATGTAAAACCTCCTGCACTTGATGAATTTATAAGAATAACAAAAAATAAAGGACTTATTTGTTTTACCATAAACGAAGGAATTCATGAAGAATATGGTTTTGATAAAAAAATTGCACAATTAAATAAAGATAACAAATGGAAGGAAATAGAATTTTTTAAATCAGACTACATAGCAAGCAAAGATGTTAATGCTTGGCTTGGTCTTTATGAGGTAATTAAATAGTGTCTGAAATATACAGCATCATAGAGAAAAAAAAATTAGATGTTGTTAGCAATCCGATTGAAAAATCTCATGGTTTACCAAACGAATGTTATACAAGTGAAAAATATACACAACTTGAGAGAAAAAAATTATTTGAAGATAAATGGGTAGTAATAGGTGTTGCAAGTTCTTTACCAAAAATAGGCGACGCAAAACCTTTTGATCTTTTAGGTATTCCAATAATAATATTAAGAGATAAACAAAATAAAATAAGAGTTTTTCATAATGTGTGCAGCCATAGAGGATATAAAATTTTACAAAAAGACTGTAAAATTAAAAATGTAATAAGGTGCCCTTACCACTCTTGGTCATATGATTTGACAGGAAAACTTGTTGCAACCCCACACGTTGGAGGAATGAATAAACATGAGTGTAAAAAGTTTGACAAATCAAAAAGTAATTTAAAAGAAATTAGATCTTACATTTGGCTTGATATGATTTTTGTAAATATAAGTGAAAATGAAATTTCTTTTGAACAATATATAAAACCATTAAGTGATAGATGGGAAGAATTCTGGCCAGAAAAAGATAGAAAATTAATGGTTTATTCAAATGATTTTGGATATTTCAATTTGAATGCAAAATGTAATTGGAAATTTGCAATAGAGAATTATTGTGAAAGTTATCATTTGCCATGGGTACATCCTGGTTTAAATTCTTACTCAAAGATAAGCGATCATTATCATATTCAAGGATTACCAAACCGTTTTGCCGGGCAAGGAACTAAAGTTTATAATCCAAGATTTAAAGGAAAAGAGAAATTTCCTTGTTTTCCTAACTGGCCAAAAGATAAAGAAAATATAGCAGAATATGTAGCTTTATTTCCTAACGTTATGTTAGGAATTCATAAAGATCATTTTTACGCTTACTGGCTTGAACCTGTTGATCATAAGTTTACTAAAGAACATATGGAAATTTATTATGTGGGAGAAAAAGCAGCTAATTCAAAAAAATATAAATCTTTAAGAAAACAAAATCACAAACTTTGGAAAAGCGTTCAGGCAGAAGACGTTGATATAATTGAAGGTATGCAAGAAGGAAGAAATTCACCATCTTATAACGGTGGAAATTTTTCACCAATTATGGATAATCCAACACATCACTTTCATAAATGGGTAGCAACTAATATAGTTTAAATATGAAATTTAATAGAAAAATTGCACCAAACAATAAACCTGTAACAAATTTTATAACTAAAAAAAGATTAGGTGAAGATGATATTAATTTTAAAAAACTTAGATCATACAGGTTAGACAGAGTCAAAAAAGAATTAGAAAAAAATAATTTAGAAGCATGCATTTTGTTTGACCCAGTAAATATTAGATACGCTTTAGATACTGTAAATATGAGTGTTTACAATATGCATAACCTTACAAGATATTGTTTTGTTCCTGTAAGTGGACCAACAATACTTTACGAGTATTTCAATTGTGAAATATTATCTAAACATTTAAACTTAATCGATGAAATAAGACCAGCAATTACATGGGATTATTTTAGCAACGGAGACCAAGCCAGTTTGCAATTAGAGAAATGGGTTAATGAAGTAAAAGATTTATCAAATTCGTATTTTAAAAATAAAAAAATAGCCATTGATGTTATTAATGGCCCAGCAGTAACAGCTTTAAATAAAGAAGGCTTTAAAGTAGTCGATGCAAAGCTAATACTAGAACAAGCAAGAGTAATTAAATCTACTGAAGAATTAAAATGCATGAAAGCTGCAATTGATGTTGCAGAAATTGGTGTTATGAAAATGCGCAATGAATTAAAAGCAGGTATGACCGAAGATGAACTTTGGTCTATTTTGCACAAAACTAATATTGAACATGGTGGAGAATGGATTGAATGTAGAATTTTATCTTCAGGAGAAAGGACAAACCCTTGGATGCAAGAAAGCAGTAACAAAGTAATTCAAAGTGGTGAAGTAGTATCTTTTGATACGGATATGGTCGGACCTTATGGATACTGTGCAGATATATCTAGAACATTTGTTGAAGGACATAAATTTAATGAAGATCAAAAAAAATTATATCAAATGGCTGTTGAGCAAATTAATCATAATTATAGATTAATAAAATCTGGGACATCTTTTAAAGAATTTACTGAAAAATCTTGGAAACTTCCTGATGAATATTATGGAAATAGATATTCATGTATGCTTCATGGAATTGGTCTATGCGATGAGTGGCCGCAAATAAAATATCCAACTGATGGTGGACAAAGAGAAGGTCATTTTGAAAAAAATATGACTATCACACTTGAGAGTTATATTGGCAAAGTAGGTGGAAAAGAAGGGGTTAAACTTGAACAACAGTACTTAGTAGGTGAGAATAACCTTGAACTTATGTCCCATCATCCTTTAGAAGATATCTAATGAAAATAATTTTAATTATGGGACTGCCCGGGGCTGGTAAAACAACTCTAGCAAATGAGCTAGCAAAATTAATAAAAGCAAAAAGATTAAATGCAGATGAAATTAGAAAAGCTGCAAACGATTGGGATTTTTCAGAAGAAGGTAGAACAAGACAATCAAAAAGAATGGCAGAGGCTGCGCTAAAAATTAAAAATGAAGGCAACAATGTAATAGCTGACTTTATATGCCCAACACCTGAAGCGAGAAAATTATTTCCAGCAGACTATGTTGTTTGGGTAGATACCATCCAAAAAGGTAGATTTGACGACACAAATCAAATGTTCGTAAAGCCTGAAAAATATGACTTTCATGTCACATCTCAAGATGCACAAACTTGGGCACCTAAAATATATAAAGATCTAAAAAAATAAGATATCAAATCTTTTTTTTATGAACTTTTTAAAAAAAATTATCTTAGTTTTATTATTTTTATTTCCAATCTCTAATTCATTTGGAGCTATGGTTACTTATGTACAACAAGCATTTGTAACAGAGGATGCGGGTAGTCCACTAGGACATATTCAAGGTATTCATTTTAATCCTGCAGGAGATAAAATGTTCATAATTTACAGAGATAGTAATTTAAATGATGGCGAGCAATCACATATAAACACTTATAATTTAACTGTCCCTTTTGATGTTTCAACAAAAGTTTATGCAGGCGATGACCAAAGATGTACATTGAATAATGGCTTTCATGCGGACAGTACTGAACAAGGTGTTTATGACCTTGAATTTAGCAGTGATGGTATGAAATTTTTTTTTGTATCCAGTCAAAATAGTGTCAATACAAATGTAATATATCATTATAAAGTAACTAAGTCTTATGATCTCTCAACATGTGAATATGTAGAGCAAAATACCAATATTGGTTCTACTGATTCTCCAAATTTACAAGACGGAAGTAATGCTGGGGTAATGCTTGGAGCTGCGGGAAAAAATCGTCCACAAGGCGTGGAGATTAATGATGACGGAACTAAAATATTTATTATTTATCACGGCCAAGGAAATAATGGCTCAGATGTAAGAAATACAAGATTATTAGAGTATGAGCTTTCAACTCCTTATAGTTTAAGCACAATGTCGCTTGTAACTAATGCAGGTATGGAATTAGAAGACGAGTGCAATAATCCTATGGGAATTAGATTTAGTAAAGATGGAAAAAAACTTTGGTGTGTTGAACATATAAATTCTACTTCAGATGTTGTTCAAATTTCCCTTGACGTTGCGTATTCAACATCTTCTTTCACTATTGATGGTGAAGTTAGATTAGTAAATTTTGGTGGAAACGGTAATCTAGCACAACAAAGAGGTATTGGATTTAGTCAAAATGGTTTTAAAATGTATATAGGTAGTGATAGAACAGTAAACGGAGGAGACGAGGTCGTTGAATTCGATTTAGTTTGTCCTTTTAATATTATTTCAGGAAAATGTCCTTCGATATCAGAAGGTGATAGAATAGGAATGGCAGAAGCTCAAGTAGAATTAGCAAAAAGAACAATTAATTTCTCAACAAACTCAGCTTTAAATAGATTGAAGTGGATTAGAAGAAATAAAGATAAACAAAATTTATCTAATCAAAATGTAAAATTAAATTTTTCAAACAGTATGCTTTCATCTTTAAAAGCAGTACCAATTTCATCTTTTAAAAAAATATCAACCTCTAAAAATAAAAATGATTCAAACAAAAACTATTTTTATTGGAGCGAAGGAAGTATTTCTCTTGGAAGAGTGGGTGATACTAGTATTGCATCGACAAAAGAAGTTCATACAAATTCTTTAACCTTTGGTCTTGATAGATTTACAGATGATTATGGCCTTGAAGGATTTGCTTTTAGATTTGGTAACGATGATGTTGATGTTGGTAGTACTGGAAGCAATTTAAATTCTAATACATATAATATTACGTATTATAGTACATCTCCTATTAATGATGACACAAAATATTTAGACAAGATCTTTGGAATAGGAAAAATAAGATCTGATATACTCAATAATGATGACGGTAAAAGATTAACTGCAGATAGGACAGGCAATCAAATATATGGCACTTTAAAAATTAAGGACGAGTATAAAAGGGATAAATTAACTCTTATACCTTCTGGACAATTCGATTTTGGGCATACAATATTACACGGATATAAAGAAGCAGGCACAGGAGCTATTGAAGTTGAAGACCAACATGTAAGAACGAAAAATTTAAGAGCAGCAATGGCATTGGTTGAGGATTTATCAAACGAAAAATATACCTTAAAACGCCATGGTAAATTGGAGTATGTTGCTGAGTTAGATCGTTCATCAAACTTTAAATATACCTATGTTGGGGATGGTAGTGTTAAGTTTAATGATACATTGCACACTGGAGCGTTACATAATCTTAACGGTGAAATTGGTATAGATATAATTTTTCCCGAACACTACAGTGTCTTTATTATTTATGAGAGAAACCATGCTTTTGGCACTGGATATACTGACAACTTATATATAGCTTTAGGATATTTACCTCACGAAGATACAGAATATGCATTTTCAATAAATGGATCTGAGAATTTAATATCAAAATTTGAAATAAAGAAAAATATTAATGGTTATGATTTAAGTTTTGATTTAAACGATGATTTAACTAATTTAGGTGATAGTAAAGAAGCTAGTATAAACCTAAATAAAGTCTTTTAATTTTTTTTTAATAGGAATAAACTAAAATTCTTATGAGCTACAAATGGGATAACAAAAAACCAACTGCACAAATGCTAGGTAGATGGCAACCATTTCATGATGGTCATTATGCTTTATTTGAAGAAATAATTAAGAAAACAGGACAAGTTTGTATTCAAATAAGGGATGTACAAGGTGTTGATGATAATCCTTTTGATTTTGAAACAGTTAAAAAAAATATAGAAGAAAGATTAAATCCTAAATACGAAGGTAGATTTAAAATTATTCTAGTGCCAAATATAACTAATATTTGTTATGGAAGAGGTGTAGGTTACAAAATAGAAGAAATAGTTATGCCTGAAGAAATACAAAAAATTTCAGCTACAAAAATTAGAGCTAAAATGCGAGAGGATGGAGAATTGAAGTGAACGAAAGACTTAAGTCGATAGTAGATTTAGAAAAGTATCCAATTTACGACTTAAACTCTCCAATAATTAAAAGTTTAATTAAAAGGTGCAAAGAAGAACTAGATCAATTTAGCTGTTCAACTATTCCTAATTTTATTTTACCAAAATCACTAGAAATAATGAATTCAGAATTAGAGAAACAACTAGATGAGGTTTATATGTCCAAAGAAAGTATAAATCCCTATTTATATGCTGAAGATAATCCAAAGTTACCAAAAGATCATCCAAAAAGAACTTTTATGAATAGATATAATGGATATTTAAATTCAGATTGTTTTCCAAAAAATTCTGAAATGAAATATCTTTATGAAACAGATGAACTTTTAAAATTTGTATCTGCGTGTTTAGGAGTTTCTCCAATTTATAGATGGGCAGATCCGTTGGCTTGCCATGCATATAATGTTATGGAACCAGAAGGAATTCTTCCTTGGCATTTTGATAGTTGCGAATTTACTTTAAGCTTAATGATTCAAAAACCAGAGAAAGGTGGAGTATTTGAATATTGTCCAAATATTCGAGAACCTGGAAATGAAAATTTTGATGAAGTTAAAAAAGTTTTAAATGGTGACAGAGCAAGAGTTAAACAATTAAAATTAGAACCAGGTGATCTACAAATATTTAAAGGAAGATTTACTTTACATAGAGTAACAAAAATAGAGGGTCAAAAATCGAGATACATGTGTATTCCAGCTTATGTTTTAGATCCTTGGAGAGTAAATACCCCTGAACATTCTAAGGCTATATATGGCAAAGTGTTACCAATTCATTTAGAGAGAAATGTTGCTAGATCAGATGGCCTAGCAGATTGATATGAGTATTAATTATGATAAAAAAATCTAAAGAACATTTAGATTTAGTAAACGAAACTTATATTCAACATTTTAAAGTTGCATTTAATGTTAGTCGTTTAATGATAGTAGGAGGTTTTCAAGCAATCATACACGCCATATGTCCTGCAGTATTTCAGAATTCCGCAAGCGACAAGATAAAAAGATTACATGAAAAAGTTTCTAAAAGATGAAAAACAACATTAAAAATGTTGCTGTTGTTGGCACAGGAGTAATTGGAACTGGATGGATAATTAGATGCTTAGCTCATGACAAAAAGGTTGTAGCTTTTGACAAAGATCTTAAATTAAAAAAGAGATTAGTTGCAGAAATAAAACGTACTTGGCCTTATGTAAAAAAGTTATTCAATAAAAAAAAATTAAATCTAAAAAATTTTATTTATGTCACTTCTATTCAAGAAGCTCTAAAGGAAGCAGATTTTATTCAAGAATGTGCAACTGAAAACTATAAATTAAAAACAAAATTGATGAAAGTAATTGGCAATTATGCAAAACCAAATGCTATAATTTCATCAAGTTCATCTGGGTTGCTTCCAACAAAAATATATTCAAAATGTAAAAATCCAGCGCGTACCATGATAGGACATCCATTTAATCCAGTTTATATGTGCCCCGGTGTTGAAATTGTTCCTGGTAAAAAAACAAAAAATAAATTTTTGAATAAAGCTAATAAATTTTACAAATCCATCTCAATGAATCCAATCATGTTAAAAAAAGAATTACCAGGTTATTTATCAGATAGACTCCAAGAAGCCTTATGGAGAGAAGCATTACATATAGTAAACGAAGGATACGCTACTACAAAAGATTTAGATAGAGCAATTGAAGATGGTCCTGGCCTAAGATGGTCTCTGATGGGAACTTTCCTAACATTTCATTTAGCAGGTGGTAAAGCGGGCATGAAACATATGTTAGAACAATTTGGACCTGCGTTAAAATTACCTTGGACAAAACTAAAAGCTCCAAAGCTTTCAAAAAAACTTTCATCGAGAGTTATTAATGGCACTAGAAAACAAGCAAAAGGCAAATCAGTAGAAAAATTATCAAAAATTAGAGATGAATATTTACTTAAACTTCAGAAGTTAAGAAAAAAATATGAAGACAAGATAAGAAAATGATAGTAATAAAATATTATGAATGTTTTGGTCAAAAATTTAGGCAATGGAATAAAGAATGTAACAATAAATGATCCAAAAACATATAATTCATTATCTTTTGCAACTCTAAGATCTCTTTTAAATACATTTAAAAAACTTGATAAAGATAACAATACAAAAGTAATTATTTTAGAAGGTGCGGGAAAAGGGTTTAGCGCAGGTCATAACTTGAAAGAAGTAAGATCTTTAAAAGTAAGATCTAAATATCTTAAACTATTTAATCTTTGTTCAGAACTAATGATCCAAATAGTTGAAGGAAGAAAACCAGTTATAGCAAAAGTACATGGGGCTGCTTATGCTGCTGGATGCCAATTAGTAGCTAGTTGTGATCTAGCTTACAGCACTAAAGATACAATGTTTGCAACACCTGGAGTTAATATAGGATTATTCTGCAGCACACCCATGGTTGCGGTTAGTAGAAAAATACATAGAAAAAGAATGATGAAAATGCTTTTAACTGGAGAACCAATAAAAGCTAACTATGCTAAAGACATAGGTTTGATTAATGATCATTATTCAAAATCAAAATTAAATAGCGAAGTTCTAAAAGTAGCAAAAACAATTGCTTCTAAGTCAAATCTAACAATAAAAATTGGAAAACAAGCTTTCTATAAACAATTAGAAATGCCTTTAAGGAAAGCATATTTATATACAAGTAAAATGATGACTTTAAATATGATGGCCAGAGACGCTCATGAAGGAATATCTGCATTTTTAGAAAAAAGAAAACCTAAATGGAAAAATAAATGAATAATAATGAAATAAAAAAAATATTAGAAAATTCAAAAACTATAGCGATGGTTGGGGTGAGTTCAGAAAAAAAAGGTGAAGATCCGAAAAATTTAAAAAGAAAACCAGCTAATGTAGTAATGAAATACATGCAAGATTTTGGATATAAAGTAATACCAGTCAATCCTTTTGCAGAGGGAGAAGTGATAAATGGAGAAACAGTGATTGGGAGTTTAGATAAAATCTCTGAAAAAATAGATATTGTTGATATCTTTCGACCTTCAAAAGAAACACCTGCTATTGCAAAGGAAGCGGTAAAAATTGGAACTAAAGTCTTGTGGTTACAATATGGAATTCAAAACGAAGAGGCTAAAAAAATTGCTGAAGATGCAAATATTCAATATGTATCAAACTTATGTATAAAACAAGAATATCAAAAATTATTTCAAAAAGCTAATCCGGTATTCCCTGTCCTTAAAAATTAGTGAAAAAAATTCTAATATTAATTTTTCTTTTTCAAACATCAGTTTTTAGTAAAGATTTGGAAAAAGCATATTTTGCAGGAGGTTGTTTTTGGTGTATGGAAGAATCTTTTGAAAAAAAGGACGGAGTTACCGAGGTTATTTCTGGTTATTCAGGTGGAAAAACAAAAAATCCAACATATGAAGAAGTTACATATGGAAATACAGGACATTTTGAAACAATTGAAATTATTTACGATAAGAGCAAAATAAATTACAAAGATTTACTTGATCATTTTTGGAAAAATATAGATCCATTTGATAAATACGGTCAATTTTGTGATAAAGGTTATAGTTATAGATCCGTAGCTTTCTATAAAAATAAAGAAGAAAAAGATTTAATAAATAAAAGTATTATGGAATTAGAAAAAAAATTTGATAAAAAAATCGTAACTTACGTCAAAGAATTTAAAAAATTTTACAAAGCTGAAGACAAACATCAAAACTATTATCAAGTTAAATTTTTAAACTATTTAAGATATAAAAAAGCTTGTGGAAGAGAAAAAACCTTAAATAAAATTTGGAATTAATGAAAAAAGTTTTTTTAGTTTATGGACATTATAATGACAAATCATTTAATGCTGCAATTAAAGAAGAATTTATCAATACCGTAAAAGAAAATGGAAATGAAGTAGATGTAGTTGACTTATATAAAGAAAAATTTAACCCAGTCTATGCTGGTGAAAAACCAGATGAAATAGTATTGGATCATCAAAAGAGAATAGAAGCTTCTGATGTAATTGTTTTAATTGCACCAATATGGAATTTTAGAATGCCAGCAATTTTAGAAGGATGGATTGATAAAGTTTTAGCTCCACCCTGGGCATTTAAATTTAAAAAAATTTTTGGAAACTATGGATACCCAGTAGGAAATTTAAAAGGAAAAAAGGCTATTGTATTTTGTACATATGGTTCACCACAATTTGCTATTAGGACTTTTTTTTTAAATATGCCAACTAAAAGACTTAGAAGAGGTGTATTTAATATTTGTGGAATAACAAATGTTATTTATAAAAGATATTTTGCTGTACCATTTGTTTCAGATGATAAGAGAAAAAAATTTCTAAAAGATGTTAAAAAGACTGCAAATAATTTATGATCAAAATATTAAGATATTCTTTTATAATTTTTTTTATTTTTTCAAGCAACTCTATTTCAGATATTTTAAAGCCAAATATTGAAATAGAACCATATCAAGTAGTTAAAATTCAGTTAAAAAGTTTAATGAAAAATGACAATCCAACCAAAGATAGAGGCATTGAACAAACATGGGAATTTGCCCATCCAAATAATAAAAAATTTACTGGTCCATTGGATAAATTTCAAACCATGTTAAAGGGGAAATCTTATTCAATGCTGTTAAATCACGAAGATCACAAAATTAATGAAGTTTATTTATCTGACAAAGTAGCTACTTTTGAAGTTATAATTTTAGATACAGAGAAAAAGTATTACAAATTTAAATGGCAGGTTGAAAAGTATAATAAAGAAGGCCCTTTAAAAGATTGTTGGTTAACCACGGCTGTTTCTCAGCCAGTGGCTATAGGCTCATCTATATAAAAAAATTATGTTTCGTTAATATTAAAAATTTAGTAGGAATCGCATGATGAAATCAAAAGCTAAAGTTGTTGTTGTAGGAGGAGGTGTTGTTGGAGTTAGCATGCTCTACCATCTTGCAAAAAAAGGTTGGTCAGACGTTGTTCTTGTAGAAAGAAAAGAATTAACATCAGGATCAACTTGGCACGCAGCTGGCTTACTTCCACTATTTAATATGAGTTATTCTGTGGGACAACTCCATAAATACGCAGTTAATTTTTATAAAACTTTAGAGGAAGAAACTGGAAAAAATGTTGGTTTCAGTGTTGTATCTAATATTAGACTAGCAAGCACAAAAGATAGAATGGATGAATACCATCAGTACGCAGGAGTAGCGCAGACTATTGGTGTTAAATATAAATTTTTAACTCCTGATCAAGTAAAAGAAATCTGGCCTTTATGTAATACTTCAGATTTAATTGGTGCAATTCAACATCCCGAAGATGGATATATTCAACCAGCTGATTTAACCCAAGCGCTTGCAACAGGTGCTAGAAATAAAGGAGCCGAAATTTATAGAAACACAACAGTAGTTGGAATTAAACAAACTAAAGAGGGATGGGTAGTTGAAACTGACAAAGGAACAATAGAATGCGAACATGTTGTCTCTTGCTCAGGAAACTTTGCAAGACAAACAGGGAAAATGGTCGGTTTAGATATACCTGTGATACCAGTTGAACATCAATACATTGTTACTGAACCTCATCCTGAAATTCAAAAAAGAAAAAAAGAAGGTCTTCCAGAAATGGGAGTTCTTAGAGACAGTGATAGCCGTTGGTACATGAGAGAAGAAGCGGGAGGATTAATATTAGGACCCTATGAAGATGGTGCACCATGTTGTTATGTAGATGGACCATCAAAAGATTCAGAATATGAATTATTTCAAGAAGATTTAGAAAGACTCGGACCACACATTGAAGGAGCAATTCATCGTGTTCCAGCTTTTGGCGAAGTTGGAGTAAAAAAAGTTTATAATGGAGCTATCTGTTATACCCCAGATGGAAATCCTATTGTTGGACCCGCTTGGGGTCTGAAAAATTTTTGGATAAATGAAGGTCATAGTTTTGGAATTACTGCAGCGGGTGGAGCAGGCTGGCAATTAGCAGAATGGATTATTGATGGTGAACCAACAGTAGATATGCTTGGAGTAGAACCAAGAAGATATGGAGACTATTGTTCTAAAGCTTATCTAAAAGAAAAAAATGAGGAAGCTTATAGAAATGTTTTTATCATTCACTATCCTGATGAAGAAAGGGGAGCGGCTAGACCATTAAGACAAGCACCATGTTATGATAGATTAAAAAAATTAGGTGCTGTTTTTGGACAAAAATTTGGATGGGAAAGAGCCAACTTTTTTGCAACGGATGGCATGGAACAAAAAGATGATTGGTCTTTTAGAAGATCTAAATGGTTTCAAGCAGTACAAAAAGAATGCAAAAATGTAAAAGAAAATGTAGGCCTTTTAGATATGTCGGCATTTGCAAAATGTAGAATTAAAGGACCTAAAGCTGAGGAATTTTTAGACTATTTAGTTGCAAACAAACTCCCAAAAAAAATTGGCAGAGTAAACTTATGTCATGCTCTAAATACAAAAGGTGGAGTGCATTCTGAATTTACGATAATGAAAGAAGCAGAAGATAGTTTTTATTTGGTTTCAGCAGGAGCTTTTCAAAGATTAGATCATGATTGGATACAAAAATGGATGCCAAAAGATGGTTCAGTTCAGTTTGAAAATTTAACAAATTCAATTGGAGTTTTAGTTGTAGCTGGTCCAAAAGCTAGAGATTTAATGAATAAAGTTTCTAAAGATGATTTCTCAAATGAAAATTTTAAATGGCTAAGTTCCAAGAAAGTGGATATTGGGTATGCACCATGCACAGCAATTAGAGTAAATTTTGTTGGCGAATTAGGGTGGGAACTTCATCATCCTCTTGAATATCAAAATCATATTTTTGATAAATTAATGGAACACGGAAAAGATCTTGGTTTGAAACCATTTGGAATCAGAGCTATGAATAGTTTAAGAGTTGAAAAGTCTTACAAACTTGTCGGAACAGAATTGTCTATAGAATACTCACCATACGAGTCAGGTTTAGACAGATTTATTCATCCAAACAAAGGAAAATTTATAGGTTTAGAAGCATTGAATAAATGGAGAGAAAAGGGTTTCCAAAATAAATTAGTAACAATGGAAGTGCACAATGTTACAGACGCAGATGTATTAGGCAACAACCCAATTTATCAAAATAATAAAGTAGTCGGAAGAGCAACAGGAGGAGATTTTGGTTTTAGATTAAATAAATCTATAGCAATTGGAATGGTTAAACCTGAGATTGCGACAACAGGACAAAAATTAAAAATTGATATTTTAGGAAAAATGCACGACGCTACAATTCTGGATGAAAGCCCATATGATCCGGAAAACAAATTATTAAGAGCATAATGAAAATATTAGTAGCAGTAAAAAGAGTCATTGATTACAACGTTCAAGTAAGAGTAAAAGAGGACGGTACTGGTGTAGTCACAGATAATGTTAAAATGTCAACCAATCCCCCAGATGACAATGCAATCGAAGAAGCAGTAAAAATAAAAGAGTCGGGAAAAGCCAAAGAAATAGTAGCAGTTACTATTGGAGAAGATAAAGCACAAGAAACAGTAAGAAAAGCATTAGCAGTTGGAGCTGACAGAGGAATTCATGTTAAAGTCGACGGAATTGTGGAACCTTTGGCTGTTTCAAAAATCTTACAAAAAATTGTAGATAAAGAAAAACCTGACTTAATTTTTATGGGTAAACAAGCGATAGACGATGATTGTAACCAAACAGGACAAATGTTAGCAGCACTTTTAAATTATCCCCAAGCAACTTTTGCATCCAAAATTGAAGTTAAAGATAAATCATTAGAAGTGATAAGAGAAGTAGATGAAGGATTAGAAACTATTGAAGTAAATATTCCTGCAATAGTTACATGTGATTTGAGGCTAAATGAACCTAGGTATGCATCATTGCCAAATATAATGAAAGCAAAGAAAAAACCTTTGGAACAAATTAATGCTACCGATTTAGGAGTTGATACAAAACCAAGAATAGAACAAATTAAAGTTGAAGAACCTCCAAAAAGAAAAGCAGGTATCAAAGTATCAAGTGTAGCTGAATTAGTTCAAAAATTAAAAAATGAGGCAAAGGTAATATAATGTCTGTATTATTAATAGCGGAACACAACAATAAGGAAGTAAAACCATTTACTCAAAACGCCATTACCGCCGCTTCACAAATAGACCAAGATCTACATGTTTTAGTCATTGGAAAAAATGTTGATGCAGTAACTAAATCAATATCAGAAGTGCCTAATGTTAAAAAAGTAATTCAGGTTGATAATGAAATTTACGAAAATTTTTTAGCTGAAAACTATACTCCAGTTATAATTAAACAATCTGAAAATTATTCTCACATTGTTTGTTCAGCAAACACTTTTGGAAAAAATTTAATGCCGAGAGTAGCAGCTTTGCTAGACACTTCCCAAGTAAGTGATATCATAAAAGTTATTTCAGCAGACACTTTTTTACGACCTATATATGCAGGAAATGCTTTTGCTACTGTTAAAAGTAACGATAAAAAAAAATGTATTACAATTAGACCAACTTCTTTTGACCCAGCACCATCAACAGGTGGATCTGCTGAAATTATAAAAGTTGATGGTAGCGAAGCTACTACATTAACAAAATTTATAAAAAGAGAAGAAGTTAAATCAGATAGACCAGAACTTGGAACTGCAAGAATAGTAATTTCAGGTGGAAGAGGAATGCAAAGCGGTGAAAACTTTAAACTAATTACATCAATTGCAGATAAATTAAATGCTGCAATTGGAGCATCAAGAGCTGCAGTAGATGCCGGATATATAACAAACGATCATCAAGTGGGTCAAACAGGAAAAGTTGTTGTTCCTGATCTTTATATTGCAGTAGGTATTTCAGGAGCAATACAACATTTAGCAGGAATGAAAGAAAGCAAAGTTATTGTTGCAATAAATAAGGATGGAGAAGCTCCAATTTTTAGTGTCGCAGACTATGGATTAGAAGCAGATTTATTTGAAGCACTACCTCAGTTCTTAGAAGAATTGAACAAATTAAACACTATACAAAAATAACAAATACTGTAAAAAAATAGTATGTCCAGAGAAGTGATGGAATACGATGTAGTAATCGTAGGTGGCGGACCGTCAGGACTTTCAACTGCTATTAAGTTAAAGCAGTTAAATCCAGATTTAAATGTCTGCCTTTTAGAAAAAGCATCTGAAATAGGTGCGCATATATTATCAGGGAATGTGTTTGAAACACGTGCCTTGGATGAGCTATTGCCTAACTGGAAAGAATTAAGTGCTCCAATAAAAACTAAAGTTAATAAAGAAAAATTTTTATTTTTAGGTAAGTCAAAAAGTATAAGTTGGCCTACTTGGTTACTTCCTAAAGTACAACACAATAAAAATAATTATATTATAAGCCTTGCAAATTTGTGTAGATGGTTAGCTGAACAGGCAGAGGGACTTGGGGTAGAAATATTTCCAGGATTTCCCGCAAGTGAAGTTTTATATAATGAAGATGGATCAGTTAAAGGCATAGTTACTCAAGACATGGGCTTGGATAAAGAGGGCAACAAAAAAGACAGTTTTGAACCAGGAATGGAGCTTCATGCAAAAGTAACAGTTTTTGCAGAGGGATGCCGGGGTCATTTGGGAAAAACATTAATAAAAAAATTTGAACTTGATAAAAATAGTGATCCACAACAATACGGAATAGGATTTAAAGAAATATGGGAAATTAAAGAGGAAAATCACCATGAAGGGCTTGTAATGCACACAGCAGGCTGGCCTTTAGACAAAAAGACTTATGGAGGAAGTTTTGTTTATCATGCAGAAAATAAACAAGTATTCTTAGGTTATGTAATTGGTTTAGATTATCAAAACCCTCATCTATCACCTTTTGATGAATTTCAAAGATTCAAAACACATCCTTCTATAAAATCAATATTAGAAGGAGGAAAAAGAATTTCTTATGGTGCAAGAGCTCTTATTGAAGGTGGACTACAAAGTTTACCTAAAATGTATATGCCCGGTGCTTTATTAATTGGTTGCGATGCTGGAACTTTAAATATGCCTAAAATAAAAGGATCACATACTGCAATGAAAAGTGGAATTATAGCTGCAGAAACAATTTTTGATCATTTTAAAGAAAAAAAAGAATTATCAATTTATGAAGATAAATTTAAAAAAAGTTGGGTTTATCAAGAACTTAAAGCTGCAAGAAATGTTAAACCGAGTTTTAGTTGGGGATTAATATTGGGTATAATTTTTACAGGAATTGATCAAATTTTATTTAGAGGAAAATTACCTTTCACATTAAGACATAAACATGCTGATCATGAAACTTTAAAAGCAGCAAACAAAATGCCAAAAATTGAATATCCAAAACCAGATAATGTAATAACATTTGATAAAACTAGTTCGGTATATCTTACGGGAACAAATCATACTGATAACCAACCAGTTCATTTGAAATTAAAAGATAAAGATTTGCCAATAAATTATACTTTAGAAAAATTTGATGAACCAGCACAAAGATATTGCCCTGTAGGAGTTTATGAAGTTCAAAGTGAAAATAATGAAAAAAAATTTGTTATAAATTCTCAAAACTGTATTCATTGCAAAACATGCGATATAAAAGAACCTTCCCAAAATATTAATTGGGTTACACCTGAAGGAGGGGGAGGTCCTAAATATGGAAATATGTAATTTAAGAAAGATCTATTGCAAATTTTTTTAATTTTTCAATTGGAACAAGTTTAAGTGTATTTTCGTGAGTTTTTTTTAAATAGATTGAACACCCTTTGCCAGCTTCTATAGCTCTTGCTACCCAACCTGCACAGACACACCAATTATCTCCATCTTTTAAACCTGGAAAACCAAATTCAGGATGTGGTGTAATTAAATCATTGCCAGATTCTTTGCACCATTCTAAAAATTCATTATTAACTTTTACACATACAGTATGTAGCCCTGTATCATTTTCATCTGTATTACAACAACCATCTCTAAACCATCCTGTTAAAGGATTTTTAGAACATTCTTCTAGATCTTCACCTAGTACATTCTTTTGTTTTTCGCTCATTAAATTTTTGTTGGATTAGGTTGCCCTTTATAAACTTTTTCTGGATCAAATTTTTTTTCTTTTTCTTCAAATTTCATTTCAATTTTTCTTCCGTTTTCTATTTTTCCAAGTGGTATAGATCTATAGAAACATGATTTATAACCAACATGACAACTTGAACCATTTCCAATATCTACACTTAACCAAATTGAGTCTTGATCATCATCAATTCTTATTTCTTTAACTTTTTGAACAAATCCGCTTGTTTTGCCTTTATGCCAGATTTCATTTCTTGATCTACTCCAGTAATGTGCTTCTTTAGTCTCAATAGTAAGTTTTAAAGCTTCAACATTCATAAATCCTTGCATCAATATCTCTTTGGTATTGGCGCATGTTGTCACAACCGGGATCAAGCCATCATTATCAAACTTAGGAGATAAAAGCTTTCCTTCCTCTATTTCTTTGACATTTTCTCTTTTTTTAAACATATTGATCGGTGTTTATTAGCATATTATTGAATATATTAAATATTTCAAATTATTAAAAAATGCTTATATAAAGCTAGCAATATGAAATTAGTAAAAAACATTGAAAAGGATTTAGTTAAAAATAACGTTTCTGACAAAGAAGCGGAGGAAGCGTTCAAAAAAATATTGAAATGGATAGGTGAAAATCCTGAGAGAGAGGGATTAGTAGAAACACCGAAAAGATTAGTTAAAGCATTTAAAGAATATTTTAGTGGATATGATGTTGATGCTAAATCTATATTATCAAAAACTTTTGGAGATGTAGAAGGTTACGATGATATGGTGATACAAAAAAATATATCTCTACAAAGTCATTGCGAACACCATATGGCACCAATAATTGGAGTTGTACATGTTGCTTATATACCAAAAAATAAAGTTGTAGGATTAAGTAAATTAGCGAGAGTAGTCGATGTTTATGCAAAAAGATTGCAAACACAAGAAAGGCTAACAAAACAAATAGCCACAACATTGATGGAGGCGTTAGATGCAAAGGGTGTTGCCGTTTCTGTTGATGCAGCACATCAATGCATGACTATGAGAGGTATTAAAAAAGAACAAGCTACAACAGTGACTAACTATTATTTAGGACAATTTAAAGAAGATTTAAGTTTTCAAAATAGATATTTGAGATTTATAAGTAAATAAATATCTATATAATTAATTCAATGTCAGATAAATTTAAAGCTATAATTATTAATCAAGAAGGCGAAAAGTTTTCAAGAGAAATCAAAGAAGTTGATAAAAGTTTTTTAAAACATGGAGATGTTTTAGTTAAAGTCGATTATTCAACACTGAATTTTAAAGACGCTTTAATTTTAAAAAATGGGGCAAGACTGGTCAAAGAATTTCCACACATACCTGGAATAGATTTTTCTGGAAAAGTTGTCGAAAGCAAAAGTGATAAGTTTAAAGAAGGTGATGAAATTATTCAAACGGGTTGGAGAGTTGGAGAAATTTATTATGGAGGATATTCACAATACGCAAAAGTAAATGCAGATTTTTTAGTTAAGAAACCCAAAAATATTACATCAAGGCAAGCAATGATGTTAGGTACTGCCGGTTTAACAGCTATACAGTGTGCTTTCACAACAAAACAAACAAGAGAAGTTTTATTACTAGGTGAAAAAGTTAATGATGTAATTGTAACTGGTGCATCAGGAGGTGTTGGAAGCATCGCAGTTATGATGCTAAGTAAAATGGGTTGCAATGTAACTGCAGCTACTACTAAACCAAACGAAGATTATTTAAAATCTATTGGTGCTAAAAATGTTATAAAATCTGGCGATTTAGATGGAGAGTCAAGGCCTTTGGATAAAGGCTTATATGATGGAGCTGTAGATACTGTTGGAGGAAATATTTTATCAAAAGTTTTATCTCATATAAAACCAAATGGAATTGTTGCAGCATGTGGTAATGCTTCAAGTATTAAACTTAATACTACAGTAATGCCATTTATTATTCGTGGTGTAAAACTCTGGGGAATTGACTCAGTAAGTGTTTCAATTAAAAGAAGAGAATTTCTTTGGGATGAAGCATCAAAATTAGTAGATTTCGAACTTTTAGATAAATCTATTAAGGAAATATCTTTAGAACAGCTTTTGGATGAATATTCAAAGATGCTGGAAGGAAAAACTTCAGGAAGATATATAATTAATTTAAATAAATAATGGATTGGGATAAGTTAAAAATTTTTCATGCTGTTGCTGAGGCAGGAAGTTTTACTAGCGCCACTGTTAATTTAAATTTAAGCCAATCAGCTATAAGTAGACAAATTCAATCTTTAGAAGAAGATCTCAAAGTAAAATTATTTGAAAGACACGCAAGAGGTCTTACTTTAACTGAAAATGGTGAATACGTTTTTAAAACAGCTCATGAAGTAATAAGGAAATTAAAAGAAGTTGAAACCACATTGGGCGATAAAAAGAACAAACCCAGTGGAAAACTTACAGTTACAACAGTAGTTAGTTTTGGAACTACTTGGCTAACTCCTAGAATACAGGAGTTTATGCAATTAAACCCAGAAATTGAGGTTGAATTAATCTTTGATGATAAAGAATTAGATTTAAGCACAAGACAAGCGGATATTGGAATATTTATGAGAAGACCAAAACAGCTTAATTATATACAAAAAAAGTTAATTGATATTAATTATCACGTCTATGGATCAACAAAATATCTTGAAAAATATGGTTATCCGAAAACAATAAATGATTTGAACAAACATAAATTTATATCTTACGGGAAAGGAAATCCATCCCCAGTTTATAACCCTGATTGGGCTTTAAAGCTTGGGATGAAAGATAATAAAAAGAGAAAAACATGCATGAAAGTAAATAGTGTTTATGGTTTACTTTTAGCTGTACAAACAGGAGTAGGGCTTGCAGCTCTACCTGATTATTTAACAGTAAATCAGCCAAATATAGTTAAAATTTTACCTAACGTAGAAGGACCAATCACAGAAGCACATTTCGTATATCCTCAATCGATGAAAAATGTAGCCAGAGTACAGGCCTTTAGAAACTTTCTTTATAGCAAAATATCAGAGTGGAAATTTTAGATATTGACACCTGCGTCAATAGATGCAATTGATAATCATTATCGTTGAGAATAGTTATCATTTTCAATAAAAAACAAGGAGAATAATGAGAAAAATAACAATTTTAAGTTTTGTTCTTTCATTGGTTGTATCAACTTTTGCAATATCAAGCGAAGTAAACATTTTCAATGCAAGACATTATAAAGCCGATGCTGAACTTTACGATAAGTTTACAGCAGCGACTGGAATAAAGGTAAATTTAATTAACGGGAAATCAGGAGCTTTAGAAAAAAGAATGATAGAAGAAGGCTCTGACTCTTCGGCAGATCTTTACATCACAGCTGATGCTGGAAGATGTGGTGCTTTTCAAGCAAAAGGCATGACTCAAGGAGGATTAACTTCATCTACAATTAAATCATCTGTTCCAAAAAACTTTAAAACAGCACACTGGGTTGGAGTAGCAAAAAGAGCAAGAATAATTTATTACTCTCCAGAAAGAGTTACTGGTGCTGAATTATCTGGAATGACTTATGAAGGTCTAGCTGATCCAAAATGGAAAGGTAGATTGGTAATTAGAAAATCTAGCAACATTTACAATAAATCTCTTGTAGCTTCATTAATTGCGAACAATGGAAAAAAAGCTACAGCTGAATGGGCAAAGGGAGTTGTTGCGAACATGGCTAGAGAATCTACAGGAAACGACAGAGCACAAATTATGGCAGTAGCTGCTGGAGAAGCTGACATTGCTGTAGCTAACACATATTATTTAGCTCTTATGTTATCAGGTAACAAAGGTGCAGAACAACAAGAAGCTGCTAAAAAAGTTAAAGCATTTTTCCCAAATCAAGATGGAAGAGGAACACACATGAATATTAGTTGTGCTGCTCTAGTTAAAGGTGCTCCAAACAAAGCAAATGCTATAGCTCTTGTTGATTACTTATTATCACCTTCGGCTCAAGAACACTTTACTAATAATACTTTTGAGTTTCCAATGATTGCCGGTGTTTCACCAAGTCCATTAGTAGTAAACAATTTGGGATTAGATTTTAAACAAGATTTAAAAACAAAAGTTTCTACTTACGGAAAAAACCAAGCTGCTGCATTAGAAGTAATGACTGCTGCTGGTTGGAAGTAGTATGGATAAAAAAGAATTTATTTCTGAAATTGATTATAATAAATCAGCTGAGTCATGTCCCACATGTTTCTTAGAGTGTGAAAAAATCAATGAAAGAATAAATGATAGAAAACTATCAGAAATAAAAACCAAGGAGGTTCCGCACATCCTAAAAGTTTTTAATTTTTAGATATTTTCTTGAATTAGTGTCCATGGTTAAGAAGGGTCTCCTTTCGCCATGGGCACTTTCGTTTTCATGATTATAAGGCGGATTATAATATGAAACAGCTTAATGCCTGGTATGTAAGTTCATTTGTAATTTCAATAGTTGTTGCTATTCCAATTTTAACAGTTTTTGCAAGTTTTTTTCAAGATACATCAAACTATTTTGAAATTCTTAAACAAACTTTCTTTTTCGAATATATATTTAATTCATTAACTCTTTTGATTGGGGTTTTATTTTTAACATTTATATTAGGAGTAGGTTCGGCATATCTAGTTTCTTTTTATCAGTTTCCTTGTGCTAATTTTTTTAAATGGGCTTTAATACTATCTTTTGCTGTACCTCCTTATATCTATGCTTATTCTTTATTCGCTTTTTTTGAAAATTATGGGACAGCATTTACGATTTTAAAATATTTTTTTGGTGATGGAAATTACAACAAACAAATTCCAAAATTAGATGGTATGTTTGGATTAATATTATCAATATCTTTCTCATTGTATGTTTATGTATATATACTTGCAAGATCGTCATTTTTATACCAATCGCAAAGTTTAATAGAACTAGGTAAAAATCTTGGTTTTTCAAAATTTAAATCTTTTTATTCAATAATATTACCTTCCGCGCGCCCTGCAATTGTTGCAGGTTTATCATTGGTAGCAATGGAAACATTAGCTGAATTTGGAGCAGTAGATTTTTTTTCTGTAAACACATTAACCACTGGTATTTATAATGCTTGGATAACCTTTGATGACTTGGCATTCGCAAATCGAATATCCTTTTTTCTTTTGCTATTTATTTTTATATTATTTCTAACTGAAAATTTATCTAGAAAAAAAGCCAAGTATCACTTGGAAGCAAAAGGTGGATTTAAGAAAAAGGAAAAAGTTAAACTTTATGGTACGAAGTCTTTTTTTGCATTTATGTTTTGTTTCACTTTGTTTTTTTTAAGTTTTTTATTTCCATTAAGCCAAATGTTATACTGGACAATAAAATTCCCTGAAAATTTGATTGGCTTTGAAATAATCGATCTTTTACTTAATACTTTATATCTAGTTTCTTTATCAAGTTTAGTTTTAATATTTTTTGCTTTAATTTCTAATTATGGAAATAGAGTTTCTAATAAAAAAATTTTAAATGCTTTATCTACTTTTTCAATTTCTGGTTATGCAATACCAGGAGTAATTCTTGCTATAGCATTTATAACTTTTGTTGCATGGTTTGATGAAAATATGATTAAAGCATTAGGATTTTTATCAATAAAAAAAATATTTATTGGTTCTGTTTTGGGTTTAGTAATAGTTTATTTTGTAAGATTTTATTCATTAGCTTTTAATGGAATAAAATCAGGATATGAAAAAATGAATATTGCTGTTGATGAGAGTGCTTATCTGCTAGGGTATTCTAAAACAAAAACTTTTTTAAATATTCACATTCCTTACCTAAGAAATTCACTTTTATTTGTTATTATATTAATTTCATTAGAAATAATTAGGGAATTGCCAATTACACTTATTTTAAGACCATTTAATTTTGAAACTTTTGCAACTACAGCGTATATTTCGGCATCTGAGGATTTATTGGAAGCCGCTGCAGTCCCATCATTATGTTTGATAATTATTGCAAGTTTCTTTATTTTACTTACGTCTAATTATATTTTAAGAGATAAAGATGAGTAAAAATTTTTTAGAAATTAAAAATGTTAGTTTTAGAGCTGGTGGAAAAACTAAAGTAAGAAACGTCTCTTTTAATATTGAAAATAAGGGAGATATAATTTGTCTGTTAGGACCATCTGGAGTCGGCAAAACCACAATCCTTAGAACAATCGCTGGGTTAGAAAAAATTAAATCTGGATCAATAAAACTTAAAGAAAATATTTTATCTTCTGCAAAAAATCATATTGAACCAGAAAATCGTAATATTTCCCTATCATTTCAAGAAAATAGTTTATTTCCTCATTATACGGTTGAAAAAAATATATATTTAGGAGCTGAAGCAAAAAAAGCAAACGGAAAAAAGAAAATAAACCCTAAAAAAATAATTCAATTGTTAAATATAGAGAAAATATTAAGTAAATATCCTCACCAAATAAGTGCAGGGGAAGCACAAAGAGCAGCTCTTGCTAGATCATTAGTTACTCAACCTGATCTTTTATTGTTAGATGAACCATTATCAAACGTTGATCAAAGTTTTAAAGAAGAAATACAAGTCCAACTGAAAAAACTTTTAAATGATTTAAAAATAACAACCATTGTTGTTACCCATGATTCTTACGAAGCTTTCTACTTAGGAAATAAATGTGGTTTAATTTTGGATGAAAAACTTAAGCAGTTTGATGATCCATATAATGTATATCATTTTCCAAATTCTATCGAAGTTGTAAATTTTCTAAACAGAGGAATTCTTATACCCGCAAAGGTTACAGGCGAAAGTAGTCTTGAAAATGAAGATCTTGGAACAATTAAAGGAAATTTTATTAAACATTATCCAAAAGGATCAAAAGTTCAATTATTACTTCAACCAGAGGATTTAGAACATGACGATAAAAGCAATCTTAAACTTGAAGTCGTAGATAGAAAATTTAGAGGTACTAATTTTATTTATACTCTTAAAACTTCAAGCAACAAACTTATACCTGTTTTTGTACATTCCCACCATATACATCAACACGAAGTAGATGAAAAATTTGGTATAAAAAGGCCGATTTATATAGACCATATAGTTTGCTTTTAAATTTTATTTAATATAATTTATTTTAAAGGGGTGTCGAAAGACTGAGATTAAACCCTTAGAACCTGTCCGGTAATTCAGAAAGGGATAAAATGGAAGTAATAAATATTATAAGCCAGCCTGCAGCTATTTCATTAACTCTAATTATAAGTATTTTGTTTGCTATAATAGGGATTGTTTATTCAAAAAAATATCGTGGAATAAATAACTATTTAGTTGCAAATAGAAACATTGGGATTTTTTCATTAACTTCAAGTTTTGTTGCATCAGCACTAGGTACATGGATTTTATTTGGACCAGCATCAGCAGCGACTTGGGGTGGTATAGGTGCAGTTATAGGATATTCACTAGGAACAGCATTTCCATTATTTATATTAATTTACATAGGAAAAAAAATAAGAAATTCTCATTCTAAAGGAAGAACTTTAATTGAAGTAATCAGAAGAAGATTTGGGCTAAATTTATTTAAACTAATACTTTTTTTATCAATTTTTTATATGACTATTTTTTTAATTGCAGAGGTTACAGCTGTTTCAATGTTGATTAATTATATTTCAGGAACTGATCTATGGATAACTTCTCTAATCATAATTATTTGTTCACTTACTTATACATTATATGGAGGTCTAAGAGCTTCAATTTTTACAGACAATATTCAGTTTATTGTATTTGGAATTTTATTACTTATATGTTTTAACTTTTTTTTAACATCAGCTAACAATGAATTTAACTTTGGATATATCAAATTAAGAAAACCTGAATTATTAAGCTTAAATTATCTGCCTAACTTTACTGCAGGATTAACATTTTTCATTGCTGTTGCAGCAACAAATCTTTTTCATCAAGGAAATTGGCAAAGAATATATGCAGCAAAAGACAATAGAGTATTAAAATATAGTTTAATTTCATCGTTTGTAATTATTATACCAATTGTATTTTTAATGGGATTCATTGGTTTGATAGCTGTATCAAAAAATTCAAATGTAGTTTCTGATCTTGCTTTCTTCTCATTGTTGCTAAATGAAAATACTTTAATGATGTCATTTATAATATTGCTATTAGCAATATCGTTAACAATTAGCAGCATTGATACTTTGATTAATGCTATATCAAGTTTAATTATAGTAGATGGAAATAAACTAACAAATATTAAAGTTGATTATTTAAATTTGTCTAAAAAAATAATAATTATTATATCTCTAGTGTCTTTTTTTGTTGCATCAAAAGGATTAAGTATACTTTACTTATTTTTGCTAGCTGATTTATTTTGTTGCGCTGCAGTTCTAACAATTTTTTATAGTTTTTATGATAAAAGTATTAAAGAAAAAAATGCTTATATTTCAATTATTATTGGTTTATTAGTCGGGCTTATTTTATTTCCAAGTCCAGATTTTTCAAAATCTATTTTAATTGGTATATTGATCCCTACACATTATGTCCCATCATTTATGTCAAATTCGTTATTGTTTATGTCATTTTTGACAGCAACATTTTTTCCGATACTTACTTGGAAAATTAAATAAAATGTTTATTATTCATGATATATGCTTAATTTTATATTACCATTTATAGTTTTAATTTTAGTTGTTGTATTTATTCATGAATATGGACACTATTATTTTGCTAAAAAGTATGGTGTAGGTGTAACTGATTTTTCAATAGGATTTGGAAAAGAATTATTTGGATGGAATGATAAATCTGGAACTAGATGGAAAATATGTTGGATACCTTTAGGTGGTTACGTTAAATTTTTTGGTGATAGAAATGTTTTTTCACAGTCTGATCAAGAAGAACTTTTAAAACAATATAATGAAGAAGATAGAAAAAAGTTATTTGTTTTAAAACCGTTATACCAGAGATCTTTGATTGTTGCTGCAGGTCCGATTGCAAATTTTATTTTAGCTATCTTTATATTTTTATTTATTTATATGTTTGCTGGAAAAGATTTTACGCCAGCTGTTATTGATGAAGTAAGAAAGGACAGTCCTGCATTTGTTAGTGGATTAAAAAAAAAAGACATTATTTTAGAAATAGATGGTTCAAAGGTTAAAAGTATTCTTGATGTGTCAAAACTTATAGCAATGTCTACTGCTGAAATCATAGATTTTAAAGTTTCTAGATATGATCAAGAAATTTTATTTAAAGTAAAACCAAATCTTGTTGAGACGGAAGACAATTTAGGTAATAAGATTAAAAAACGAATGGTTGGTATTACTTTAAGTCCATATAATAATAAAGTTAATCATGTAAAATTGGGACCTGTTAAAGCTTTTTATCATTCTTTAAATGAAGTTTATTTTGTAACTATTTCCTCTCTTAAATACCTGGGTTCCATGGTAATTGGAAAAGGTGATACATCCCAACTTGGTGGACCAATTAGAATAGCAAAAATAACAGGACAAGTTGCTGAATTTGGAATTATTCCATTTTTAAGTATAATGGCATATATCTCTATTAGCCTTGGTTTAATTAATTTATTTCCAATTCCTTTGCTAGATGGCGGTCATTTATTGTTCTACGGATTTGAAAAAATTTTAGGAAAACCTTTAAGTCAAAAAACTCAGGAAGGTTTTTTTCGAATCGGAATGTTTTTACTCTTATCTTTGATGTTTTTCGCAACATTTAATGACTTAAGAGATTTAGGCTTATTTTAAAAGAATTTTTAATCATTTAAAACCCTTTAAAATCAATACTTATTTCAGCACAATATATTGTGGATAAATACATTTTGAACACTAAAAAAAAGCTTGAAAAATCAACATTTTTGTTAAGTATATCAATTAACCTTTAAAACCGGAGCTAAAATGAACAAAAAACAATTAGTAGCCAAATTAGCAGGCTCTTTAAATCAGAGCAAAGCTGATGCTGAGCGTACTTTTGATACAATTACCAACACTATTCTTGATGCACTTAAAAGTGACGATTCAGTGAAAATTGCTGGTTTTGGAACATATAAAGTCGCAAAGAGAAAAGCTAGAATTGGACGAAATCCAAGAACTGGAGAACAAATCCAAATAGCTGCATCTCAAAAGGTAAAATTTTTACCTGCTAAAGCACTTAAAGAAATATTCAATAAGTAAACTTTTATAAACAGCCTTTATTATTATGATAAATTAATAAAGGCTGTTTCTATATGCATAAACTGCATACCTATTTTTAATCATTAGCGTTAGTTATTTTTTTTATTTGAAATTATAAAAAATTATTATTTAAAATTTAAAGGAGATAATAATATGTTTAAAATTTCGAAAAAGTTTTTAACTTCAGCTATTACCTTATCCTTTCTGCTTAATATGAGCAGTGCTGGGGCAGCGGAAACGACTGTTTCTGCTGAAGTAGGATTTATTTTTAATACTTTTCTTTTTTTAGTTTGTGGATTTTTAGTCATGTTCATGGCTGCAGGTTTTGCGATGTTAGAGTCAGGAATGGTTACATCTAAAAGTGTATCTGTAATTTGTGCAAAAAACATCGGTTTATACTCAATTGCTGGAATAATGTTTTGGTTAGTTGGATATAATCTTGCTTACGGCATACCTGAAGGAGGATACATTGGTAAATTTCTTCCATGGTCTGATAGTAGTAAATTGGAAACAGGATATTCTGCAGGTTCTGATTGGTATTTTCAAATGGTATTTTGTGCAACTACTGTTTCGATTGTTTCAGGAACGTTAGCAGAGAGAATAAAATTATGGCCATTTTTTTTATTTGCAGCAATTTTAACAGGTTTCATTTATCCGATACAAATGGGATGGCAATGGGGCGGTGGATGGCTAGCGGCAAGAGGATTTTCTGATTTTGCTGGATCAACACTTGTTCATTCAGCCGGAGGAGCCGCAGCTTTAGCTGGTGCAATTATACTTGGACCAAGACTAGGTAGATTTACTAAAAAAGGAGATCCAGCACCTGTGAAACCTTTTGCAGCATCTTCAATTCCTTTAGTAACATTAGGGGTATTTGTTTTATGGTTGGGATGGTTTGGTTTTAATGGAGGTTCACAGCTAGCAATGGGATCGTTTACTGATGCTGTCGCAGTATCTAAAATTTTTATAAATACAAATCTTGCAGCTTGCGGAGGTGTATTGGCTGCAGCAATCTTAACGAGATTAATGTTAGGAAAAACTGATGTAATACAAATGTTAAATGGTGCGATTGGTGGATTAGTTGCAATCACAGCAGAACCTTTAATGCCGTCACCACTTGCAGCAATATTAATTGGAGCTGGGGGAGGTATAATTGTTGTATTTGGAACAAAACTTCTTTTTTCATACAAAATAGATGATGTAGTTGGAGCTATACCAGCTCACTTATTTGCAGGTATTTGGGGAACATTAGCTGTACCAATTACTAATTCAAGTGCTAATTTTGGAACACAACTTCTTGGAGTTATATCCATAAATGTATTCGTATTTATTTTAGCATTTATTATTTGGTCAATTATGAAAAATACTATTGGTATCAGATTAAGCAAAGAAGCTGAACTTAAAGGAACAGATGTTTCAGAAACAGGAGTAATTGCTTACGCTATAAGAGATTAACAAATCATGATAAAGAGGTTCTCTGTTCTCCGCTCTAATAACACTCAGCAGAGAACCTCTAAAAATTAAACCTCATTTTCATCCCAAATTTTCTTTAAATTAAAGTTAGGAGGTAAACCATAAACTGAATTTATATTTGTGCAATGCATTGCTAAAGAAGGAACAGGGCTAAAACAATACTCTTTTTTATAAATATCATGTAAGGGTTTTTCAAAAGGATAATGCTCAAATTTACACATTGATTTTAATGCTTCAAAATACTGATTAACTAATTTTTGACTGGTTAAAAATGTACACAAAGTTTGATTTACTATTCTCCAATGTTTTTGATTACCTAATAAAATTCTTGTATTTTCAGGAGAATTATAAAGATATGGATAATCTGCAGGGCATATAAATATATCTTTTTCTAAAATAGTTGAAAATTTTTCATATGTATAAACGATTTCTTTAAAACTTTCCTTTGTATGAATATAATCATCTTCAACAAAATAAACTAAATCACTACATTTTTTTGCAAGTAATATCGATTGATAGATATTTGACATATTTGAAATTTGGTTATTTGAGACATTATTTTTTTGTTCATTTATTTTATCTATTTCATTTTCAAATTTTGAGATATCTAATTTAAAAACTTCAAATTCAAAATAATTATTAGAAAGAATTTTGTTAATTGATTCAAGTACAAGATCGGATGAATTATGATCTACAACTGTAATTTTAATTTTAATATTTTTAAATTCTTCTTTAGAATAATTTAATGACTTAACAATTGAATTAAGTGATCTTAGCGTGTACTCAGACTTTTCCTTTTCAAACAATCTCTTTTTATTTTGTGTTAACATATTAACCGATGAACACGATCTAAATATAATATCTAAATTATTAACTGGTCTTTTAATTTCTATTTTACCCATTGGTATAGTTATGGACTTTTTTCCAAGTACAGATAAACTTTCTTCTGCAGTCTTATTTTCCAAAGGTAAATAAAAACTTGCCTGATCAATAATCTCAAAATTAAATAATCTACAAATTTTTATGAAAAACTTCTTAAGAAAGCTATTTTTTTTCTTTAAATGCGATTCTTTCATTATATAAATATATGTAATATAAAATGAAAATTAAATCATCACAAACTCTTGTTGCGGAAGCATTAAAATCAGTAAAAACTATTTCTCCAGAAGAAGCTTTGAAATTGTCTACTGAAAACAAATGCAACCTAATTGATATTAGAGATGCAGTTGAGCTTCAAAAAACTGGAAGTATCGAAAATTCGCTAAATATTTCAAGGGGTTTATTAGAATTTTCTATACATCCTGAAAGTGCACATGTCCAAAATAAAAAAATAGATCTAAATAAAGAAATTGTACTGTTTTGTGCCGCTGGAGGAAGATCAGCATTAGCAGCAAAAGCACTTAAAGAAATGGGTTTTGAAAATGTATCACATGTTGAGGGTGGTTTTGGATTAATGCAAAGTTCTGGATTTAAGGTAAATAAATAATCTTTATATTAATCATAAAGACTTATTCTTTTTGCAAAAAATATTCTAATTATCCAATAGATTAATAGACCCAGAGGCCCAACAAAGTAAGTAACAATTAGAGGCAAAAATATAAAGAATTTCGAAATCATTAATTTTTGTGAATCTCTTACTATCCAGCATCCACAAAAAAGATTAATTGCAATGAAATGTACCCAAAACATTAATAAGAAAGGATAATCTGAAAATAAATTATTTAGATGTTTTATGCCCAAATAAAGTTTGAAATTATTTAAAAAGTCGTAGCCAGATATATAAAAATAGTAAACTAAATAAATATAAAGACCTCCTAAAATTAAATGTGGGAAAATAGATGTTACTAGAAAAGAAGATAATCTAGTGTGTGAAAAAAAAATTAATAAAATCCAAAATGGCAAAACACCTATATTTAACCATAAATATATCATTTCAATTGAGAAAAAATTAGAAATTTGTTCGATCATTTGTGGATATATTATAATAGAGATTTAATGATTCATACAAAAAATAAAAAAAAATCCTTGGAAGTAACTGTTGAAGAGATGCGTAATTTCTCTTTAACTTATATTGAAAAATATGCGCCTTCTAAACAACAGTTAAAAACTTATTTACTAAAAAAATATTTACAGTCTAAATTACACAATATAAATAAAAAAAATGTTACTGATCTTATTGATGTAGTTTTACAGGATTTAGAAAAAAGTAAATTTGTAAATGATAGCTTTTATTCAAATTCAAAAGCAAAAAGTTTACTTAATAGAGGAAGTTCAATAAATAAAATTAGAAACTATTTATTATCAAAGGGAATTGATAATAAATATATCCTGGAGACTATTAATCAAATAAAAGATAATAATGAAGATCAAGATTTTTTTTCAGCGATAAAAATTTGTAAAAAAAAAAAAATTGGACCTTCTAGAGCAGAGGATAACAGAAATCTTTTTTATAAAAAAGACATTGCAATTTTAGCACGTTCAGGATTTGATTTTGAAACATCAAAAAAAGTTATGGATTTAAATAAAGATGAATATCTAAAAATTATAAATTTACTTTAATTTTTTTTATTTTTTTCTTTTTGATAATAGTCAATTTTATTTTTTATATAATTTTTTACAAAAACAAATACTAATAAACCAAATATAGATACAGAAACTATTATAATTAATATAATTCTTAATTGTTCACTCATTTTAAATTGTGAGATCTTTTTAAAACTATACTTGGATTTATAAAATCTTTTTTACCATATAATATTTCATTACCTTCAAAGTCAGTAATAATTCCACCTGCATTTTTAAGAATTGCATGACCTGCAGCAATATCCCATTCACAGGCTCTTGGTTCTGCAACATACAAGTCAAATTCACCAGCGGCAATTACACAAAACTTTAATGAACTTTTCATTTTTACAAAACTTGTTACCTCATTTTTTTTGTGAATTTCTAATATTTCAGACTTAATATTATTAGAATAAGTTAATGCAACCACTTCATCTTTTTTTGTAATTTTTTGGCATTTTAATTCAACTAGACCTTTATCGTTAATTTCAAAACTTTTTTTATCGCCATAAGTATAAAATAATCTTTTTTTACTTGGTGCATAAACTATTCCTAAAAATGGTGACTTATCAACAATAAGTGCTGCATTTAATGTAAATTCATCTTTGTTGTTTATATAATCGTAAGTTCCATCAATTGGATCAATTAACCAAAAATTTTTTAAATTTTTTTCAAACTTATTTTCTAATGTTTCCTCAGATACAATAGGATATTTAGGTGTAAGTCTTTTTATTTCATTTACCAATATATTGTTAACTTCAATATCACCATTAGTTACCGGAGTATCATCTGACTTAGTTTTTTTTATTAAACCTTTATTACGTAGTTCAATACTTAATTGACCGGCTTTTTTGAAAACATTAATTAATTCGTCTACTAATGCTATGCTATATTTCTTTTCCATTATATCTTTTCTAATTCTAAGTTTCTTATGTCGATCACTTTTTTACCAACATTTTCAAAATTTACTGTTACTTTGTACTTTATGATAGATTGAACTTGGCCAATTCCCCAATCTTTTTTAGATGGATTTATTACTTTATCCCCCGGTTCATACTCCACAAACATTTATTTTCATTTATAATAGAAAAAAGTATAAATACCATCAAAATGGAAAATAATTTAAATTCAATAGGATTAGATAAAAAACCCGAAGAGACAAAAATTGTTGTAGCAATGTCAGGAGGTGTCGACTCATCAACTGTTGCAGGAATGATGAAAAAAGAAGGATATCAAGTTATAGGAATTACATTAAAACTTTACGATGATACCCAACAAGTTTCTAAATCAAAACAATGTTGTGCAGGACAAGATATAATTGACGCTAAAAGGGTAGCTCACAAACTTAATATAGATCATAAAATTCTTTATTACCAAAATAAATTTAAAGAAAATGTGATTGATAATTTTATAGATAGTTATTTAAGCGGAGAAACACCTATACCATGTGTTCAGTGTAATCAGAGTGTAAAATTTACAGATTTATTTGATGAGGCAAAAAATTTAGATGCAGATGCATTAATTACAGGACATTACGTAAAAAGTATAACTACTGGAAATACAACAAATATGTATAGAGCAATTGATGAAAATAGAGATCAGAGTTATTTTTTATTTAACACTACAAGAGAACAATTAAATTATTTAAGATTTCCTTTAGGAACTAAATTGAAGAGTGAAACAAGAAATATAGCAAAAGAATTACACTTAAATGTTGCTGAGAAACCTGACAGTCAAGACATATGTTTTGTTCCAAATGGAGATTATGCTTCAGTAATTAAAAAATTTAGACCTGACTCTTATAAAAAGGGAAATATTAAAAATTTAGAAGGAAAGGTTATTGGCGTTCATGAAGGTATTATTAATTTTACAATAGGACAAAGAAAAGGAATCAAGGTATCCGATAAAGAGCCTTTGTATGTGATAGATATTAATTCAGATAAAAACGAAATAATAGTTGGTTCACGTAATAAATTGATAAAGAATAAAATTAAAATAAATAAAATTAATCTATTGGCAAATAAAGATGAATTTAGCGAGGAAGTTTATACAAAAGTAAGATCTACAGGAAAGCTTTTAAAATCAAAAATTAATTTGATTGATAATAATCAAGCTGAAGTTGTTTTATTTGAAAATGAGTACGGCATATCCCCAGGTCAAGCATGTGTATTTTATAAAAAAGATAAATTTGGAGATAAGCTTTTAGGTGGTGGATGGATTAAAAAATAATTATCCACATTATCCACAATACATTTCATTATAATTAAAAAACAACCAAAAAGTGATACATACAACTTATTAACTTTGATATTGTTAAAAATGAATTAAGGGGCAACCCTTAACTGGCCGATTGGGGAAAAACCGAGAGGTTCAAGCCCAGGGGGCAGAAAGTTCTACGGAGTAGCGCTAAAATCGTAGAGCGGTCATGGCTTGGCGGTAGCGCATACAACGACGAGCCAAATCTTTCATCACACACCTTAACCGGTGTGTGAATGAGGGTTTCTCCACATAAAATATGTAAGTAAGTAAAAACTTATTATAGCAACAAAATAATCCCATTCTAGTGCGTGTTTTAGAAATGTATTTCCTGGAAGAGAAACTATTGGAATACTTATTATTGCAACTATAATTAACAATGATACCAGAAATAATTTTAATCTGAGATATATAGGATTTATATAATTTAATAACTTATCTCTAAATGAATAAAAAATTATAACCAAATATGTTTGGGCAACAAGTTCAAAAATAATAAAAAGCAAAAGAACAACTCTTCTAAACAATTTATAAGCTGCATAATCAAATTTTATTCCTAAAAAAATAGAGTGAATTGTTAAAAAAACTGCAGAAGAAACTCCCAAAAAGACTATGTATTTTGAATATTTATGATCTTCTGTATTTATAAACCTTATTATTTCTCTATTTGCTAACCAGTATTTTACTAAAAAAAATGAAGTTAAAAACATTGCTGGCTTAAAAATTAGATATGTTGGAAATACTCTAGCAGTTCTACTTATTGAAGCTTTACCATCGATGTAGGGTATTGTGTTGTGTATAACATCAACAGGGTTTGGAAACAAACTGTGAAATTGAGTTACCAATATTAAACATGTATTTACCGCTAAAAAAGGAACTAAGAAAATCCATATACTTATGGATTTAACAGTTTTTATTTTATCCATTTTTTTTGAAAAGGTTATTTTTTCTTATTTTTTTTTCTTGCTCTTCTTTTTTTAGAGCCCATTTTTCTACGGCCTCTATGTTTTTTTGGATATCCCATGTTTACCTCATTTATATAATTTTATTGACTTATTTAATGGATATAGCATTGTCCTGTCTACATATCAAATTTTTTTATGGATAAATCATTTAAAACTTTTTTAAAACACACGGCAAAGGATTTTCATAATCAGTCAGTCAATCCTCCAGTTGTTAGAGCTTCAACGATTATATTTAAATCTATTCAAGATATTAGAAAAACACAAAATAAATATAAAAAAGATCCTACTGGTGGACATTTTGATTACGGCCGCCAGGGAACATCAACTACTCATGTTTTGGAAAAAATTTTGAATAAATTAGAAGAATCTTACCATGTGTTTTTAACACCAACAGGATTTGGTTCAGTTTTTTTGGCAATATTTAGTGTAACACGACCAGGAGATGAAATATTAGTTTCAGATCCAGTATATAAACCTACAAGACTACTTACAGAAGACTATTTAAAAGAATATAATATCAAGACAGTATTTTATAATCCTCATGATATTAATTCACTTAAAAAAAATATTACAAAAAATACAAAATTAATTTTTGTTGAAAATCCAGGAAGTAACACTTTTGAATTTCAAGATTTGTCCAAGATTATTTCAATAGCAAGAAAAAGGAAAATATTCACTGCTATAGATAATACATGGGCAACACCTTACTTTTTCAAACCAGTCAAATTAGGTTTTGATATGTCAATTGTATCCGCAACGAAATATTATTCTGGTCATTCAGATGTAATGGGAGGAAGCCTAGCAGTTAATAAAAAAATATTTAAGCATGTAGAAAAAGCTCATAAAATAACTGGTTTGAGACTTGGACCAGATGATGCGTACCTAATTACCAGGGGTTTAAGAACTTTAGATGTAAGATTAGATAGACACCAAGAGAATGCCAGAAAGGTAGCTTCATTTTTATCTAAAAATAAAAAAGTTAAACTTCTGTACCCTTATAAAAAAGACTCCTTTAATTTTAGAATGTGGAAAAAATATTACAAAGGTGCATCGGGTTTAATGGGATTAAAAATTAAATCAAAAAACAAGCAATCTGTAATAAAATTTGTAAATTCTTTGAAATTATTTGGTTACGGTTATAGTTGGGGTGGATTTGAAAGCCTTGCACTACATCAAGATATAAGAGAACAAGGTAACAGAAAATTTTTAAAGTTAGAAAAAAATGAACATTTAGTAAGACTTCATATTGGCTTAGAAGATCCAAAAGATTTGATTGAAGATTTAAAAAGATCTTTAAAATTTATTAGATGAACAAAGAAAATTTTATACCAAATAAAACAGCATTAGTAACCTTAACAGCTGCTTGCTTAGTGGTTATTATTTCTCTAGGCATTAGGCAAACTTTTGGTCTTTTCTTTTTTGATTTTGAAGTAGATCTAGGTTGTACCCAAACTGAATTTGGTTTTGCAATGGGTATTCAATTATTTTTTTGGGGATTATTTGGACCTATTTTTGGGATAATTACAGATAAATTTAGCGGAAGGGTTGCTGTTTTTATAGGTTTTATATTTTATTTAGCAGGAATTTATTTTTTAAATTATGGACCTAATACAGGGTTTTGGTTTACTTTTGATATAGGAATTTTAATTGGAATTGGACTTGCTGCTACAGCTATAAGTATTCCTGTTTCAATTGTAGCTAAACATTTTCCATTAAATTCAAGAACTATAGCAACGGGAATTGTTACAGCAGCAGGTTCCTTCGGATATTTTATATCTCCTATGTACACAAGATTTACACTGATGGAATTTGGATGGAATACAACATTGGTAATTTTTGGCGTCATGATTTTGGCAGGGTTAGTTATTTCACTATTTTTATCAACTCCTATGTCAGAATTTAAACAAGAAAACAAAAATGACCAAACTGCCATGGAGGCTATTAAAGAAGCATTTTCTAATAAAAGTTTTAATTATCTAACGCTAGGATTTTTTGTTTGTGGTTGGCATATAGCTCTTGTTGCAACTCATATACCTATGCACATTAGAGACAAAGGACTTGAAGATTGGACAGCAACTGCAATTTTGGCATTAATAGGTTTGTTTAATGTTTTTGGAACTTTATCAAGCGGTTACTTATCGACAAAAGTTAGTAAGAAAAAACTTTTAAGTGCTATTTATTTATTAAGAGGAGTTTCTTTAATTTACTTTGTATTTATGCCAGCCAATGTAATTAATTCTTTAATTTTTGGAGCAACATTTGGCTATTTATGGTTATCTACAGTCCCTCCAACAAATGGTATTGTTGGTCATATTTTTGGAACAAAGTATATATCTTTGCTATATGGTTTTGTTTTCTTAAGTCATCAAGTTGGATCTTTTCTTGGAGCTTACTTAGGCGGCCTGTTTCATGATTTATATGGTTCTTTGGATTATGCCTGGTACATTTCTATCGCTTTATCTTTATTTGCAGGCTTGATACATTTACCTATAAAAGAGAAAGCAATTGAAAGACCTCAACTCGCATAAAGCTAAGTTCAACCCGTATCTGGAAAGATTATATAATTCAGATCAATCATTAATTATATATAAAGTTAAAGATGGTTATAACTTGTATACAGATTTCTCTAGAAAAATCATACTAACAAAAAAAAATATAAATAATTTTTTTAAAATATTTAGTAAAAAAAAAAATAAAAAAGAAACCGACTTATATATTGGTTTTTTTGGATATGAAATACTTTGCAATTTATTGAATATTAATATCAAAACTCAAAAAACATTAAATTTTTACAGAGGTATATTTTACAAACCAGAAACAATAATCAAGATTAGAAAAGATATAAAAATCATTACATCAAAAAAGAAAAAAATTATTAGGAATATTTTTAATAAAACCCAAATTTTAAGTCCTTTTAAAATAAATATAAATTATAAAAAATATAAGAAAATATTTAACTTATTTTCGAAAAAAATAAAACAAGGAGAAACTTACCAAATAAAAATTTGTACAAAATATAAAAATAAATCCAAAATTGATCCAGTAAATTTTTTTTGGAAATTAATGAAAATAAATTCATCCCCAGAGTCTTTTATGATTAGAGATAAAGATTTTTCTATAGTTAGTTGTTCACCAGAAACCTTAATTAATAAAAAAGGAAATATTATAATTACCAAACCTATCGCTGGCACTCTTAAAAAAAACAAAAAAATTAATAAAGCTAATGCGCTCAATTTTTTTAAAAATAACGACAAAGAAACTAAAGAACACAATATGATTGTGGATATGGAAAGAAATGATTTATCTAGAATTTGCAAACCTGGAACTGTTAAAATCTCTAAAAAAAAGTACGTTGAAGAATACAAGCACCTTTTCCATTACGTTACTACAATTCAAGGTTTATTAAAAAAAAAAACTAAAGTTAAAAATATAATAAAATCTATGATGCCAGGAGGTTCTGTTATTGGCTGCCCAAAAATTAGAACCTTGGAGCTTTTAAATAAACAGGAAACGGAAGATAGAAACATATTTACCGGAAGTTTTGGTTATATAAAATTCAATCAAGATATGAGATTTAATATAATAATAAGATCAATATTAAATTATAAAAATATCTCAGAAATATCGGCTGCCTCTGGCGTTGTATTAGATAGCTCCCCAAAAAAAGAATTTAATGAAAACTTTATTAAAGCAAAATCTTTATTGGAGTTATACAAATGATATATATTATTGACCATCAAGACTCTTTTACTTGGAATGTTGTTCACCAATTTTCAAAATTTGATAAAGTTTATTGTTCTAATTTCTTTGATATTGATAAAAAAAAATTAGATCAATCAAATGTAATTGTTCTGTCTCCAGGACCTGGCGCACCAAAGGATTATCCTACAACTTCAAAAATTTATAAAAAATACAAAGGAAAAAAGAAAATAATTGGAATATGCTTAGGATATCAACAAATTTTATTTAATGAGAAAGGCAAAATAGTTCAGCAAAAAAACATTTTTCATGGTTATCAATCAAAAGTGAGAGTTACGAAAGAAAGTAAATTATTTAAAAAAAATAAAATATTTAAAGTTGGTAGATATCATTCTTTAAAATTATACGAGCCTTATAAATCAAATAATTTAAAAATAACAATGAGATGTTCAAAAACATATATTCCAATGGCTATTGAAGATCAAAAAAATAGTGTATATGGTTTTCAATTTCACCCAGAATCTTTTTTAACAGAAAATGGCAACATTATTATTAAAAAAATCTTATCGGCATAAAGATCTTAAAGAAATAAAATTTCACGATCTATGGAACTCCTATGGGGTTTTTACTACAATGAGAGTATTAGGAAAACCAGCAAGGATTCTATTTTTCAAAAGTCATATTAATAATTTATTTAAATCTTTGAAGGTTTATAAAATTAAAAAAAAAAGTATTAAAAAAAATATTCTTAAATTAATTAAAATAAATATTAGTAATAGAAAAAAATATGATCATTTATTCAGAGTAGCAGCAAATAATAAAATGATATCAATTTCATTGAGAAAAAGATTAAAATCAAAGTTAAATTTTAGTCTTAGATTAATTAATCATAAAAGATTTGATCCGGAATATAAAAATTTAAAATACAAAAAAATTTTAACCTATTTAAAAAAAATGGACACAACGAAATCAGATATAGCATTATTTAAGGATAATAATATATTGGAAACCGGAACCTCTAATCTATTGTTTTTTAAAAAAAATAAAATATATTCCCCTGTTAATGGTTTTTATAAAGGCACTACTTTCAAGTTTTTTTCAAAAAAATTAAAAAAAATAAAAAGGAAAAATATAAGTATTGATTCTCTTAGTGAGTATGATGAAATTATTGTTATTGGTTCAGGTAAAGGGGTAGCTTCAGTCAATTCTATTAAAAAACCACACTGGAAAAGAAAAAGTTTAAATAATTATAGAATTTTATCTAAAATCTACTCAAAAGCCGTTACGAACTGTCCTCCATATAACGGTTGATCTCTATAGACAACTGTACTAAAAACTTTCCTCACAGGGAAAAAGTATTATGTTATCATTAAATCCATTTTCAATTTTAGCTGAAACCGTATCCCCTGTATTTATGCAATCATTTGTTATTTTAATGGGCATTATGGTAGTTGCAGGTACTCTTTTAGATATTATCCATAAAAAAAACGTAAAATATTTTTTTGAAAATGCAAAAAAAGCTAAACTGTCTGCCACAAAAACTTTAAGTACAGGTGAAAAAATAAATGTAATTTCAAAAACCATTGTAAGCGATATAGCGACAACTTCTGAACTTGGAGCTGGAAAAAGAAGAGCAGCTCATCTACTAGGAATGTATGGAACAATTTTATTTTGGTTAGGCTCAGTTATCATGATATTTTGTTATTCAAGTCCATCAACTACTACTCCATCAATTTGGCCAATGATTTGGCATGTAGGTGCAATTATGACAGTTGTAGGTGGAGGATGGTTTTGGTTTTTCTTAAGAGTGGATGTTTATTCTGAAGCACAACCCTGGTATAGAATTATTAAAGCTGACTTGTTTGTTCTTGCTCTTGTTGCCTCTTCGTTGTTTGGTTTAATTTGGTCATACCTACAATCATTAAATTTAAATAACAGATGGGATGATAAAGTATTTTTAGTTTTATTTATTATATCAAATTTAGTTCTCTTTGGCGGAGTATATTGGTCAAAGTTTGCACATATGTTTTACAAACCTGGTGCAGCAATACAAAAAAATTTAGCAGAAGCAGACGGATCTAGAGACAATTTGCCACCTGAATCTGATGCCCCAAAACAATTTGGATTAGGTATAACAAGAGAAGATCCAAAACATTATTAATATGACAATGAAAGGAAAAAAATAAAATTATGTCAACTTTTGTATACATGACACGTTGTGATGGTTGCGGTCATTGCGTAGATATTTGTCCATCAGATATTATGCATATAGATGAAACTATTAGACGTGCAAAAAATATAGAACCTAATTTTTGTTGGGAATGTTATTCATGTGTTAAAGCATGTCCTAATCATGCTATTGATGTTCGTGGTTACGCTGATTTTGCTCCTATGGGACACAGTGTAAGAGTTAGAAGAGAAGAAGAAAAGGGAACAATATCTTGGAAAATTAAATTTAGGAACGGAACAGTAAAAGATTTTGTTTCTCCAATTACCACAAAACCTTGGGGAAAATTTATTCCAAAACTTGCGGAAGGTGACAAACCAAACCAAGGGGAAATTAATTCACAAATTCTTTATTCAGAACCAGAAGGTTTAAATACGAAAAAAGAATTACCTAAAGTAGAAAAAAGTGCTTTTAAAAAAGGTGTTTATTATTAATGGCTAAAAAAACTATTTTTGAAGATTGCGATGTTCTAGTTGTCGGCGGAGGAATGGCTGGAACTGGTGCTGCTTTTGAAGCGAGACATTGGGGAAGAGATCTAAAAATTATTTGTGTTGAAAAAGCAAACATAGATAGAAGTGGTGCAGTTGCTCAAGGTCTATATGCAATCAACTGTTATATGGGAATGCAGTGGGATGAAAATCAACCCGAAGATCACGTCAGGTACGCACGGAATGATTTAATGGGCATGGTTAGAGAAGATTTAGGTTATGACATGGCTCGTCACGTAGACTCAACAGTTCATATGTTTGATGAATGGGGTTTGCCTATGATGAAAAATGAAAAAACTGGACGTTATTTAAGAGAAGGTAAGTGGCAGATAATGATACATGGAGAAAGTTATAAACCAATTGTTGCTGAAGCAGCAAAAAAATCTGCTGATAAAATATATAATAGAATTATGATTACCCATCTTCTTATGGACGAAACAAAAGAGAATAGAGTAGGTGGAGCAGTAGGATTTAATATGAGAACTGGAGACTATTATGTCTTTAGAGCAAAAACAGTAATAGTAGCAGCAGGTGGGGCATCACATATATTTAAACCAAGAGCTGTTGGTGAAGGGATGGGCAGAACTTGGTATGCACCTTGGAGTAACGGTTCTGCTTATGCATTACCAATCGCAGTCGGAGCTAAAATGACCCAAATGGAAAATAGAATTGTTTTATGTAGATTCAAAGATGGGTACGGGCCTGTAGGCGCATATTTTTTACATTTAAAAACTTATACTCAAAATGCCAATGGAGAGAATTATGAAAAAAAATGGTATGAGCATACTAAAGAAATGGTTGGTGAATACATAGATCATCATCCAACACCGACTTGTTTACGTAATCATGCTTTTATTCAAGAAACAATGGCTGGAGGTGGACCAATTCATATGGTCACTACAGAAGCATTTCAAGACCCACATTTAGAAACAGTTGGTTGGGAAAATTTCTTAGGGATGACAGTTGGACAGGCAGTTGTATGGGCATCACAAAATATTGATCCAAAATATACTAATCCTGAATTAACTACATCGGAACCATATGTTATGGGTTCACATGCTACCTGTTCAGGTGCATGGGTTAGTGGCCCAGAAGATCTTTCACCTCCAGAATATTTTTGGGGATATAATAGAATGTTAACTGTAGAAGGTCTTTTTGGAGCTGGAGATACAGTAGGTGGCAGTGCTCATAAATTTTCATCTGGTTCTTTTACAGAAGGACGTTTAGCTGCAAAAGCCGCAGCAAAATACATACAAGATAAAAAAGCTGAAGACATTAAAGTATCAGATACTCAATGTGAAAATTTTAAAGAGATTATCTATAAACCATTAGAGAATTATACTGTTGGAAGAAATGAAATTACTGGAGGAACAGTATCACCAAGCTATATTTCTCCAATCCAAGGACTTCAAAGACTTCAAAGAATTATGGATGAATATGTAGGCGGTATAGCTACTAACTACATGACTAATGCTAATATGCTTAAAAGAGGGCTAGAGCTACTTCAGTGGCTACAAGAAGATTTGGAAAATGTTGGTGCTGAAGACTATCACCAGCTAATGCGAGCTTGGGAGCTGAAACATAGAGCTCTTACTTCACAATGTGTAACTGAGCATACGATGTTTCGTGAAGAAACACGTTGGCCAGGTTACTATTATAGAGGAGATCATTTAAAACTAGATGATGAAAATTGGCATTGTTTAACAGTATCAAGAAGAGATCCAAAAACTGGCAAATTTACTTTAGAAAAGGTGCCTGTTTATCACATTGTAGATGAAAAAGAGAAAAAACAAGCTTCTTAAAATATTATATCAATCTAATGAGCATTATCGATAAGTCTGACGAAGAAATATTCAAAGTTGCTGAACCAATTTGGGCTAATTTAGTAAGATCATCAAATATAAAAGACTATGGTAGTTTTACTAAAGACCTCTCATCACAGATGCTTTATGGAGCTAATGAAGTCGAGCTCGGCAAGCAATGGGCTAACAATGAACTTATATCGACATTGTCAGAAGGCTGTAAGGCGTTTGGCTGCATTAGAAGAGGTTTGTATGTCACGATACTATATAAACAGACTAGCACCAAGATACCTGGGGAATTTTTAGGTCGACTTGTACTAGGTGATGAGGGTGATCAGATTAAAGTTTTTGGAGCAACAATTTTTTAAATATTTTTAAAAATCTACTTGCAAAATTTTAAAACCAGGTGTAATTCCTGACTATGCTTAACAATTTTAATAAAAATCTCAAATCTTATGTTAAGCAACTTTCAAATATTCAATCATTTATTAATGCAAAATCAGCACTTTATTTTGGACTAGCGGCATACTGGGGACTAATTCTTTTTGGAACTTTTTTTAATATTTAATCAATTAGTTGACATTAATATTCTAGAAGAATAATTAGTTTATATGGAGTATTTTCTTCCAATAGCAGAAGTTTATGTAAACCTTCCGTTAATATTTATTTTAAGTTTAGTAGTTGGAATTCTTTCAGGTTTATTTGGTGTAGGTGGTGGTTTTTTAATGACACCTTTTTTAATTTTCTTAGGTATACCTCCCGCATATGCAGTACCTAATGAAGCAAATAATATTTTAGGAACATCCATATCAGGATCAACAACACACTATTTAAAAGGAACCTTAGATTATAAAATGGGCTTAATGATTGTTGTTGGCGGTGCCGCAGGAACAATTTTAGGAATTATTACATTTTCTTATTTTAAAGATATAGGAAAAATTAATATCGTTATTTCCTTATCCTACATGTATATTTTAGCAATAATTGGAACAATTATGCTTGTTCAAGGTGTTAGTGAGATTGATAGAGCTAGAAAAAAAGTTGTTATAAGAAAAAAGCTTCACTCACATTATTGGATACATGGCTTGCCATTTAGAATGAGATTTAAAAAATCTAAGTTATACGAAAGTGCTTTTACTCCAATTATAATTGGACTTGTTGTTGGATTCATCGCCGCAATCATGGGTGTTGGGGGAGCATTTATTTTAGTACCTGCTATGATTTACATAATTGGAATGCCTACAAAATTAGTTCCTGGAACCTCATTATTTGTAACAATTTTTGTTAGTGCAATCGTTACGGTCCTCCATGCTTTTAATTATGGATCGATTGATCTTATGCTTGTTATGATATTAATCTTAGGTTCTATTTTAGGTGTTCAAATAGGACAAAAGCTAGGTGAAAAAGTTGATAGCTCTGAATTTAAAACTATTTTGGCAGTCTTATTATTATTAGTTGGTATTGCAATAGCCTATGATGCTTTCTTTGCAGAAAAATCAGTTAAAGTAATAAGTGAAAGCAATGGAAGTAAATTATTAAGCCCATTTGCAAAATTTATTAAAAACATTTCAATTAATGCTCCAATTCTTTATGGTATTTTTTCTATTTCGTTGGCACTTATACTTGGAGTAGGTGCTGCAATAGTTAGAAAAATTATTTCTGATTTAAGAAAAAATATTCAAGTAATTAAAAAATAAATAATTTATTTTAATCAAGCACTTCTGTATAATTTCGTCATAACGAACTCTTTATGACCTAAAGCTTCAGCACATGTTAATCTACCGTTTGCAACTCTTAAAGTTGCTTTGATTAATTCATCTCCAGCTTGATCTAAATTCATTTGACGAGATAGAATTTTAGATACATCAACATCAATATGTTCACTCATTGTCTTAACAGTAAGTGGGTTAGCAGTAAGTTTAATTACAGGCTCGATTGGATTTCCAATAATATTTCCTTGGCCTGTTGGGAATAAATGAATATTAAATCCGCCAGCAGCTTGTAATGTTACGCATTCAGCAGCAGCTGATGAGGTGTCCATAAAATATAAACCTTTACCTTTTGTTGGTTCTTCAGCTGGTTCTAAAACGTCAATAAATTGTCTTGATCCAATTTTTTGAAAATTTCCAAATGCTTTTTCTTCAATAGTAGTTAATCCACCAGCAATATTCCCAGCTGTTGGTTGGCTTTCGGAAAGATCATCTGTCGCTTCTTTTAAAATAAAATCATTATATGCATTCCAAGTTTTCATAAATTTTTCTTTAGCTTCAGGGGTTTTTCCTCTCTTAGCACATACTGTTTCCGCACCTGTAAGTTCTGATGTTTCTCCAAAACATAAATGAACACCGAGTGGTTCAAGTTTATCCATTAGATTTCCAACAGTTGGGTTCGACGCAAGTCCTGAAGTTGTGTCCGACTCGCCACATTTTACTGAAATCCACAAATCACTAATTGGGCATTCTTCTCTTTGTTTTTCTGAAGCCCACATTGAAAACTCTTGGGCTTTTTTTGAAACTTTTGCTATTGTGTCAATATCTCCTACACCTTCAATGCTAAATCCTTCAACCGGTTTTCCAGTTTTTGCAATTGCATCTACAATTCTTTTTGTCCATTTTGGTTCAATTCCAATTACTATAACAGCTGCCACATTAGGATTTTTTCCCGTGCCAATCATAGTTCTAAAATGTAACTCTAAATCTGCTCCAAATTGCAATCTTCCATAAGAATGAGGTAATGCAATTGTGCCTTTAATATTATTCGCAACTGCTTCAGCACATGCATTTGAAATATCATCGACAGGTAAAATTATCACATGGTTTCTTGTACCAGCTCTACCATTTTCTCTTTTATAACCTAAAAAACTTTTCGGAATTTCCATTTTACCATTTCTTTGTTTTTACATTATGAACATGTACATGCTCACCTTTTTTAATTGATTTTACTACTTTACCAATATCATGACCATATTTTAATATTGTGTCACCTTCATTTAGATCAACCATTGCAATTTTATGACCTAGTTGGATATCATTTTTGGACTGGATTTTTACTGATTTATCATTTTCCATAATCCAACAATTACAATCCTGATTTTGAGTTATTTTTTCAATAACAACAACTCCTACGTTGTCTTTTTCATCATGTATTATAATATCTGTACTTACCATTGTGACGATTTCTTTGTTTGAAATTTGTAAAACTTTATATATTAATCGTGATCATTAATAAAATAAAAAATTATATAGAAAGAATTTATAATGACTAAAATGACCACAGAAGAAGCTTTTATCAAGGTTCTTCAAATGCATGGAATAGAACATGCTTTTGGAATTATTGGTTCAGCATTTATGCCAATATCAGATTTATTTCCTAAAGCAGGAATTACATTTTGGGATGTTGCTCATGAAACAAATGGCGGATTAATAGCAGATGGTTACACAAGGGCTACAGGAAAAATGTCAATGGTCATTGCTCAAAATGGTCCAGGCATAACTGGACTTGTAACACCGATTAAAACTGCTTATTGGAATCACACACCTTTATTGTTGGTCACTCCACAAGCTGCGAATAAAACTATGGGACAAGGTGGTTTTCAAGAAGTTGAACAAATGAATTTATTTAAAGATATGGTTTGTTATCAAGAAGAAGTTAGAGATCCTTCAAGAATGGCTGAAGTATTAAATAGAGTTATTGAAAAAGCTTTTAGAGGTTCAGCTCCAGCACAAATTAATGTTCCTAGGGATTATTGGACCCAAGTTGTTGATGTTGAACTACCTCCAATAGTTAGATTTGAAAGACAAGGTGGAGGAAAAGATGCAATCGAAAGAGCTGCTAAATTATTGTCTGATGCGAAATTTCCAGTAATACTATCTGGAGCGGGAGTTGTAATAGGAGATGCGATTGAAGATTGTAAAAAGATTGCTGAAAAGATAGATGCTCCTGTTTGTAGTGGTTATCAACATAATGATAGTTTTCCGGGAAGCCACCCTTTAGCTGTTGGACCATTAGGTTATAACGGATCAAAAGCTGCTATGCAGTTAATTTCAAAAGCAGATGTTATTCTTGCTTTAGGAACTAGACTTAATCCTTTTTCAACTCTTCCAGGTTATGGAATTGACTATTGGCCCAAGGAAGCTTCTATTATTCAAGTAGATATGAATCCAGATAGGATAGGCTTAACTAAAAAAGTGACAGTTGGTATATGCGGAGATGCAAAAATGGTATCTCAACAATTATTATCAAAATTATCTGAAAAAGCTGGAAACAATGGAAGAGAAGATAGAAAAAATTTAATTCATCAAACTAAATCAGCATGGCTACAAACGTTAAGTGGCCTAGATCATGAAGATGATGACCCGGGCACAGTATGGAATAAAGAAGCTAGAGAAAGAGATAAAGATAGAATGTCACCACGTCAAGCTTGGAGAGCAATTCAAACTGCAATGCCTGATGATGCGATCATATCAAGTGACATAGGAAATAATTGTGCTATTGGAAATGCTTATCCAACTTTTGAAAAAGGAAGAAAATATTTAGCACCAGGTTTATTTGGTCCATGTGGTTATGGGTTTCCATCAATTTTAGGAGCTAAGATTGGTTGTCCAAAAACACCAGTTATAGGTTTTGCTGGAGACGGAGCATTCGGCATCAGTATGAATGAAATGAGCTCATGTGCAAGAAAAGAATGGCCAGCGATAACAATGGTAATTTTTAGAAATTACCAATGGGGAGCTGAAAAAAGAAATTCGATACTTTGGTTTGATGATAATTTTATAGGAACTGAACTTGATCCAGAACTAAGTTATGCAAAAGTTGCTAATGCATGTGGTTTAAAAGGAGTAACGGTAAAAACAATGGAAGAAACGACAAAAGCAATTAAGCAGTCATGCGAAGATCAAAATAAAGGAATTACAACATTCATTGAGGTAATATTAAATCAAGAACTTGGAGAACCTTTTAGAAGAGATGCAATGAAAAAACCTGTAAAAGTAGCAGGTATAAAAAAAGAGGATATGAAATCTCAAAAAAATCATATTTAATTGATTGAAAAATAACGATATCAAAATTGGATCAAATAAAAGCTTTGGAATAGTTTTTTTTATAGTTTTCTTAATAATTGCATTATATCCAATGTTAAAAGGACAAGATTTAAGATTATGGTCCTTAATTATTTCTTTTATTTTTTTAATTTTAGGGATGATAAATTCAAGTATCTTAACTCCTTTAAATAAAATTTGGTTTAAATTTGGTATTTTATTAGGAAATATTATCTCTCCTATTGTTATGGCTATAATTTTTTTTGGAGTTGTCTTACCTACAGGAATAGTGATGAAAATACTAAGAAAAGATCTAATAGGTTTAAAAAAAAACAATAAAAATACTTATTGGATTGAAAAAAAATCACAAATGACTAGCATGAAGAATCAATTTTAAATGAGTTTTGTAAAAGAATTTTGGGAATTTATAAAAATTAGAAAAAAATATTGGTTGTTACCAATTATAATTGTTTTAGTATTATTTGGAGGTTTGATAATTTTAACTCAAGGATCTGCAGTGGCCCCATTCATTTACACAATTTTTTAAGTGACCTCAATTTTAGGTATATCAGCATTTTATCATGATAGCGCTGCAGCTATTTTAGTTGATGGAAGGATTATTGCAGCCGCCCAGGAGGAAAGATTTACAAGAAAAAAACATGATTCAAGCTATCCATTTAATGCTATAAAATTTGTTTTAAAATATTCAAAATTAAAATTATCTGAAATAGATTATATTGTTTTTTACGAAAAACCCTTTTTAAAATTTGAAAGATTATTAGAAACATATGTAGCATTGGCACCAAAAGGTTTTATCCAATTCGCTAAAGCTATGCCTTCCTGGTTAAGAGAAAAACTATTTCAAAAAAAAATCATAATTGATTCATTAAAAAAAATTGAAAAAAATTTTAATGATGAAAAAAAAATTTATTTCTCAGAACATCATCTTAGTCACGCTGCAAGCGCATTCTATCCCTCGCCATTTGAAGAGGCTATAGTTTTAACAGCTGATGGTGTTGGTGAATGGGCAACAACTACCGTAGCCATAGGAAATAAAAATGATTTACAAATAAAAAAAGAAATACATTTTCCCCACTCATTAGGTCTACTATATTCTGCGTTTACATATTACACTGGTTTCAAAGTTAATAGTGGTGAATATAAATTAATGGGTCTAGCTCCGTATGGTGAACCAAAGTACGTAGATAAAATTAAGGAAAATTTAATTGATATTAAAAGCGATGGTTCATTTAGAATGAATCAAGATTATTTTAATTACTCAACAGGATTAACTATGACAAATTCTAAATTTCATAATTTGTTTGGACAATCTCCAAGAAATCCAAAAATAGAAAAAGTTACACAGTTTCATATGGATATAGCTGCATCAATACAAAAAGTTACTGAAGAAATTATTTTAAAAATTTCAAAATCTTTAAAAGAAGAATATAAAATTCCTAATTTATGTTTGGCTGGGGGAGTTGCATTAAATTGTGTAGCTAATGGTAAAATTTTAGAAGAAAAAATTTTTGAAAATATTTGGATTCAACCTGCTGCTGGTGACGCTGGCGGTTCCCTAGGGGGCGCATTAGCCTTATGGTATTTGGAATTAAAAAATAAAAGATTTGTTTCTAAAGAAGATGATATGAAAGGTTCTTATTTAGGACCTCAATTCTCCAACCAAGAAATAAAAGATAAGTTAAGTAATTTAGGAGCTAAATTTCATGAATTTGATGAGAACGATATTATAAATAAAACGGCCGAGGATTTAAATGCCGGTAAAGCAGTAGGCTGGTTCCAAGGTAGAATGGAATTTGGACCAAGAGCCTTAGGTGGAAGATCAATCTTGGGTGATGCAAGATCTCCATTTATGCAAAAAAATTTAAATTTAAAAGTTAAATATCGAGAAAGTTTTAGACCGTTCGCACCTTCAGTTCTTAGAGAAGATGTTAACGAATGGTTTCAAATAAATATAGATAGCCCTTATATGCTTTTGGTAGCAAACATAAATAATTCTAAAAAAATTGAAATGTCAGAAAAAGATAAAAATTTATTTGGAATTGATAAGTTAAATGTACAAAGATCAGAGATACCGGCAGTTACACATGTAGATTATTCAGCCAGAGTTCAAACTGTAAATGAAAAAACTAATCCAATTTATTATAAATTAATAAAAAAATTTAAAGAAAAAACAAGTTGTCCAGTTATAGTTAACACATCTTTTAACGTAAGAGGGGAACCGATAGTAAATACACCAAAAGATGCTTTTGATTGTTTTATGGGAACAGAACTAGATACATTAGTTATTGGCAATTGTTATTTAATTAAAAAAGAACAAAATCCATCATTAAAAAAAGACTATACTAAACAGTTTGAGTTAGATTAGTATAAACTCATAATGAAAATAGTTAACGATTCCAATTGTGGTTGGTTAAAGCAACTTCCAAAAAGAAAAAATATAAATGTAATAAAAGAAGATTTAAAATGTGATTATTTAATTATTGGAGCAGGTTTTACTGGCCTTTCCGCAGCTAGACAATTAGGAGAAATTCAAAAAAATAAAAAAATAATAATTATAGATGCACAGTTAGCTGGAGAAGGAGCTAGCAGTAGAAATTCTGGCTATCTTGTGGATACTACTTTAAATGACGGTTTCACATCGAATAAAAAACATCAAGATTACTTAAAAAAAATAAAAATTTACAAGCAAGGTATTAATTCAGTTAAAAAATTTATTAATGAATATCAAGTAGATTGTGATTGGAATGAATGTGGAAAATATTTTGCTTCATCAAAAATTGAGGATGAAATAAAAGTGAAAGAATTTAGTAAATTATTATCAAAAATTAATTACAAAAACAAAATATTATACCAAAACGATTTAAAAAAAAGATTAGGAACAGAATTTTATAAAGTAGCACTTTATACTTATGGTGGAATATTGATTAATCCAGCAAAGCTAGCTAGATCAATGATTAGCGCATTACCACAAAATGTAAATATATATGAAAATTCAACATTAATAAAATGGAGCAAACAAAACAAAAAAATTCATGCTCGCATTAACAAGCATAATTTAATTACAGATAAAATAATTTTCTGTTCAAATGGTTTTTTAAATTTACTAGGTGTTAAAAAAAGATATAGTTTTCCACTTACATTGACAGCTAGTATGACCAGACAACTTACAGAAAAAGAATTTGAAAGCATTGGTCAACCAAAAGAATGGGGAATACTGCCTGTTAGACCGATGGGTGCAACCGTAAGAATGACAAAAGATAGAAGAATACTTATAAGAAATACAGTTGAAAACAAAAAACCAAATTTTATGGATAATAATGATTTAACTAAAAATTTGAAATACCATAAGATCGGTTTAAAAAAAAGATTTTCAAGTTTGCCCGAAGATATAATTGAGAACACTTGGTCAGGAGTTGTTTGTAGAAGTGGCAATGGAAGTCAAATTTTTGAAAAATTAGATGAAAATATATATGTTGCAGGATGTTATAATGGATCAGGTATTGGCGTTGGAACATTGTTCGGAGAACAAATAGCATTAATGGCATCAAATCAACAAAGTGACATAATTCAAGTTATTGAAGATAGAAAGAAGCCCAATTGGCTACCGCCTCAACCCTTTTTAAATATTGGAATCAATTCAAGATTATTTTATGAAAGGTTAAAAGCAAACAGCGAGATTTAAAAATGAAAAAAAATTTAAAAAACATTTTATTTTTTATGGGACTAATTTTAGCTTTAGTTTTTGTAAGTAAAAAATATAGCGATTACAATCTTAAAAAATCATTGTCAGCTTGTATTTTATATCAAACTAACAAATCTTCTGAAATAATGAATAAAGAGGACGCCTTTAAATACTGTAAAAAAGAAATTAGTAAATCTAAATGAATTTTATTAGTTACTACAACCACCCAAAAAATTTTAGATTTGATTCATTTAAATTTGCTTTAGATGAAGCATACAAGAGAAATCATAAAATTTTAGTTGAGACAGGAGTATCAAGAGGTAAACAAAAACTTTTATTTTTTGTCAAAAAAAACTGGAATGATGGAATGAGTACAATGATATTTTCTGACTATGCACAATTTATTAATGGACACCTATACACATGTGATATTAGTAAAGAAAATTTAGATAATGCTAGGAAATTTGTTAGAAAAAATAAAAACCATGTCACATTTGTGAAAGACGATAGTGTTAATTTTTTAAAAAATTTTGATAAAAAAATTGATTTTTTATATCTAGATTCTTTAGATGGTTTCTATAAAAATTCATCTGAACATCAGCTTAACGAAATAAAATTTGCTATAGATAAATTACATGAAAAATCACTTGTTTTATTAGATGATAAAGGGCAAAAAACTAATTTATCAATTAAATTTATGATTGAGAGGAAATTTAAAGTAATAAATGAGACTAAAAATCAAGTTTTATTATCATTTTAATATAGTTAATTATGAACGAAATAAGAAAACTATTAAATAAATATGCTGAAAAAAAATATTCTCAATTTGGAGAAGATGGAATTTTAAATGAAATTATTAATCGCATAGATAATAATAAATTGGATAAATGGTGTGTCGAATTTGGAGCAAAAGATGGAATTTTGGACTCCAATACCTACAATTTAATCAAAAATCATAGTTATAGTGCTGTTTTAATAGAAAGTGATTTAAAATATTTTAAAAAATTGGAAAAAAATTTTATATCCAAAAAAATTATTAAAATTAACAAATTTGTATCATTTGATGGAATTAACAGCCTTGATAACATTTTAAAAGACACTGATTTGCCAAAAAATTTTGATTTTTTGTCTATAGATGTAGATGGTTGTGATTATTATATTTTTGAAAATCTAAACTTGTTTAAACCTAAAATTGTAATAATTGAATTCAACCACTTAATTCCCAATGAAGTAGATTTTATCCAGAAAAAAGATTTTAATATAAAACAAGGTAGTAGTGCTAAATCTATTATTAATTTAGCTAAAAATAAAAATTATCATTTGGTTGCATCTACAACGACTAATTTAATTTTTATTCATGAAAACTACAAACATCAAGTTGAAAAAGAAGATATTTCTTTAGAAGATTTAAGAAATGATAGTGATATTAAAAATATTATTTTTACAACATATGATGGTACTTTATTCACCACTAAACCCATCGATATTAGTTGGCATAAAATAAAGATTGAAAATAACAAATTTCAATTTTTACCAAAATTTCTTAGAAAATTTCCTGGTGATTATAATTTATTTCACAGAATTGTTTTTTATCTATTTAGAGAAATTAAATTTCCTGGAAGATTTTTAAAAAAAATTTTTAAAAAATAAATGATAAAACTTAGATGATTGAACTAAAAAAACAAGTAATTGAATATGCTCAAAAGTTAAATAGCACTAATTTATCACCTTTGAGATCAGGAAATGTTTCAGTAAGAGTTAATAACAATGGAGTTGAAGGTTTTCTTTTAACACCCTCAGGTAAACGATACGAAAGTTTGATTCCTGAAGACATTGTTTTTTTAGCTTTGAAGGAAAAATATGACAACCTCAAATTGTTTAATACTGGACTTAATCCATCATCAGAATGGCGCTTTCATCAAGATATTTATTTAAAAAAAATAGAAGCTAAAGCAATTGTTCACGCTCATTCACCGCATGCAACTGCTGTTTCAGCACATGGTAATTCAATACCTGCTTTTCATTATATGGTCGCTTTAGCGGGAGGTGATGATATCAAATGCGCCGAATATGCAACATTTGGCACCGATGATCTTTCAACCAACATTCTTAAAGCTTTAGAAAAAAGAAAAGCATGTTTGATGTCAAACCACGGACAGGTTGCATTTGGTACAAATCTAAAACAAGCTTTTGAACTTGCTGAAGAAGTAGAAAATATTTGCCATCAATACATAATTGCTTTAAAAATTGGTAAACCCAAGATTCTTTCATGGGCAGAAATGAATAAAATTTTGGATAAAATTAAACATTATAAAAAAGCATAATTTTTTTTATAATTTATAATTGGGGAGCAATGATTAAGGTAGGCGAACATATTACATTAGATATTCTTGGCACTACTAAAGAATATGAACCAAAATTCTTTGAAAAACTTGTCTACAAAATTGCAAAAAAAGCGAAGGTTACAGTATTAGAAATCTCAAAATATAAGTTTGAACCACAAGGTTTCACCTTAGTAGCTTTATTGGCCGAAAGTCATATAAGTTTTCACACATTTCCTGAAAAAGGCATTATAAGTTTTGATTTTTTTACTTGTGGCAAAATTAATCCAATTGTTGCCTTAGATATTTTAAAAAAAGAAATCAATCATAAAAGAATTGTAAAAAAAGAATTTAATAGAGACACAGTTGGTCTATACGATGATATTTATAGTTCGCCAGGTTTAAAAAAATATTACATGGTAAAGAATGTTTTAGAAGATTTTACATCAAAAGTAGGTCAACATATTGAAATACTAGATTTAGAACAATTTGGTAAATCATTATTTATAGATAATGAATTACAAGTTGCTGAAAAAGATGAGCACTTGTATAGCTCAACTTTTGTAAATTCAGGTTTAAAACTAAGCCAAAAAAAAGAAAAAGCAGCTATAATCGGTGGTGGAGATGGAGGAGTAGCTAGAGAATGTATAAGCAAAAACTTTAGTTTTATAGACTGGTATGAGCTAGACCCAGAAGTTGTTGAAGTTTGCGATAAATATTTGTCCAGAGTTGGAAAAAAAGCTACAAGTAAAAATTCAGTAAAATGTATTTGGGGAGATGCTTTTGAAAGTATTAAAAAAGTAGAAGATAATAAATACGATAAGATATTTGTTGATCTTAATGATGATCAATATTGTATTGATCTTGCAGCTAGAAATATTAATTCACTCAAAAGAATATTAAAACCAAGCGGAACCATTACTGCTCAAGTAGGAAGCCAAGACAAAAAACCAAAACAAGTTAATAATTGGTTAAAATTATTCGACAAAAGTTTTGGAAACACTGTATTAGATAGAGTTTATATACCAAGTTTTGATTGTTCTTGGAATTTTGCCACGTCAATAAACAGATAATTATTCTTTTTAAATCCTTAATTTTATGGAATACTCCGATTTATATTATTGGAGGGAAAATGAATATAATTAAAAAATTTAGCTTAGGGTTATTGATAACTTTATTTTTAACAATATCTGCTAATGCTGATAAAATAAGAATAGGAACAGAAGGCGCATACCCACCTTGGAACTCTAAAGATGAGTCAGGTAAACTAATTGGATTCGAAGTTGAGTTAGCTTGGACACTTTGTAGATATATTGGCCAACAATGTGTGATCGTTGAACAAGATTGGGATGGAATGATACCAGCACTTATAATGAGAAAGTTTGATGCAATAATGGCGGGAATGTCAATTACTGCAGAAAGACAAAAAGCAATTAGCTTTTCGCAAGGATATGCAGACGAAGTTGCTTCATTAGCAGTAATGAAAGGATCTAGTCTTGAAGGATTAGATACACCTGCTGGAATAAATTTAACCAAACCTGATGCTGCAGCTAAAAAGGCATTAAAAACCCTTACAGGTGCTTTAGCTGGAAAAACAGTTTGTGTACAAACGGCTACAATTCACCAAAACTTTTTAGACTCAGGCGATGTTGGAAAAGTGAATGTAAGAACTTATAAAACACAGGATGAAGTTAACTTAGATTTAACATCAGGAAGATGTGACGCTGCACTAGCTGCTGCGGTAGCATTCAGTGATTATGCAGAAAAATCTGGTAAACCAGTTGTTTTAACTGGACCAACTTTTTCAGGCGGTGCATTTGGTAACGGTGTAGGAGTTGGTATTAGAAAAGATGATACTGAACTTTTAAATGCTTTTAACAAAGCAATTGATAAAGCGAGAAAGAACGGAGACATTAGTAGAATTGCTACTAAATGGTTCGGTTTTGACGCTTCTATGTAATTAATTTAAGATTTGGCGACTATAATATTATATAGTCGCCAGTCTGTATGGGACTTCTAGCATTTGGAGATACTGGTTGGGGTGATGAACTATTTTATGCAACCCTAATGACTGTGGCTGTATCAATTACAGCTATGTTTATAGGTTTTCTTTTTGCATTAATATTTACTCCACTTAAATTATCTAAAAATAAATTTTTTAATCTTATTGGAAACTCTTACACAACAGTAATCAGAGGAGTTCCAGAATTACTAGTAATTTATTTATTTTTTTTTGGTGGGAGTGGTGCCATTATGTATGTAGCGTCTATATTTGGGTACAACGAATATATTGAAATTAATGCATTTGTAACCGGATCATTTGCTATCGGTATTATATCTGGCGCATATTCAACAGAAGTTTTTAGAGGAGCTATTCAATCTATAGACAAAGGACAGTTTGAAGCTTCACAAGTTTTAGGACTTAAGAGATTTGTTTATTTTTTTAGAGTAATCATGCCTCAAATGTTAAGATTAGCAATTCCTAATTTGAGCAATGTTTGGCAAATTACTTTAAAAGACACATCTTTAATATCAGTTACAGGCTTAGTTGAAATAATGAGACAATCATACATTGCTGCTGGGTCAACGAGAGATCCACTTTTCTTTTATTCATTTGCAGCAGTTTTATATTTATTACTTACATTTTTAAGCATGAAGTTAATTAATAGACTGGAAATTAAATATAGCAGGGGCTTTTAATGGATATAAATTTAATGATAACAAGTTTTCCAAAGTTATTAGGTGCTACAGTTGTAACGTTAAAATTATTATCTCTATCTTTATTTTTTGGTTTATTTATTGGGTTATTATTTGCAATTTTAAGATTAAATAAAAATAAAATTATAAATAAATTTGCTTACGGATATTCTTATGTATTTAGAGGCACACCATTACTTGTTCAAATATTTATTATTTATTTTGGCCTAGGGCAAATAGAATACTTTAGATCAACTTTTTTATGGGTTGTTTTTAAAGAACCTTACTGGTGTGCAATTATTGCATTTGCGTTAAATACAGGTGCCTATACATCAGAAATACTCAGATCAGCATTTCAAACAATCAAACCAGGATTTATTGAAGCAGGAAAAAGCTTGGGAATATCTAATAAAATAATTTTTTATAAAATTCAAATTCCTATAGCCATCAGACAATCTCTTCCAGCATATGGAAATGAAATTATATTAATGATGAAAGGAACTTCTCTAGCAAGCACAGTAACATTGATGGATTTGACAGGAGTTGCAAAATATATAATTTCTACAACATTTAAACCTATAGAAGTATTTATTGTTGCTGGTGGTATTTATCTATTTAT
>CACAHI010000001.1 GCA_902532225.1 uncultured Pelagibacteraceae bacterium | reverse complement strand
TGGACATTTGGGTTTGGATATTTTTGTTCTAATTTATATTGGATAACTAACTCTTTAACTTTTGATCCACAATTTAAATTTTTAATCCCAATTGCTTTCATAGTTATACCTTCCTTTCTAGGTATATTTTATGGACTTATAAGTTTTTTATTTTCTTATTTTAAAAATAGAGAAAAAATTATTTTAATTTTTATTTTTGCAGTAATTTTTTCATTAGTTGAGTTTTTAAGGGGATTTATTTTTGGTGGATTTCCTTGGAATATAATAGCATATAGTTGGACAAAGTATTTAAGCTCTATTCAAATTTTATCCTATATTGGAACATATACATTCAATTTACTATCAATAACTTTATTTTTAATACCGTCTATTGCTTTTTTAAAAATTAAAAACTCATTTAAAATAATCTCTTTACTAATTGTATTTTTACTACTCTTATCGAATCATATATATGGAAGTTCAGTTCTTAAAAAGAGTAAAGGCAAAGTTAACAACTTAGATTTTAAAGTTAAAATAGTATCACCAAAAATAAGCATTATGAGATTTTTACAAGATGGTGACCCTAAAAAAACAATTAAAGATTTGATTTTAATTAGTAAACCAAAATTGAATGAAAGAACAATATTTATTTATCCTGAGGGAATTTTACCCAGTATATCTTTGCAGAATATTCAAAATTATAAACACATAATTTCAAAACATTTCTCAAAAAACCACATAATTGTAATGGGTATTAATAGCTATAAAAATCAAAATAAATTTGATGAAATTTATAACTCACTAGCAGTTTTCGATAATGAACTTAATGTTCTGTTCAAATATGATAAAAATAATTTAGTCCCATTTGGTGAATTTTTACCCTTTGAATTTTTTTTTTCTAAATTTGGTTTAAAAAAAATTACGCAAGGATATCAGTCTTTTAGCTCCGGAAATAAAAGAGAAGTTATTAATATTTTTAATAAAAATTTTCTCCCATTAATTTGTTATGAAATAATTTATTCAGGTAGTTTAAAAAAAAAATCAGAAGACTTTGATTTCATCTTAAACCTTTCAGAAGATGGATGGTTTGGTGATTCAATTGGTCTTAATCAACATTTCTCTCATTCAATATTTAGAGCAATTGAAGAGGGAAAATACTTAATTAGATCTGCAAATAATGGAAGCTCAGCATATATAAATTTTAATGGTGAGGTTTTAGAAAGTATAAAATCAACTGAAAGTGGTGTTATAGAAGTGAATTATTATGAAAAACCATCAGAAACTCTATTCAGTTCCCAAGGTAACAAGATATTCTTTTATTTTATTGCTTTTTATATTATTTTGATTTTTTTTTTAAAAAGAAAGGGAGTTTAAAATGAAAAAAAATTTTTTATTTACGAGCGAATCTGTCTCAGAAGGACATCCGGATAAGGTTTGTGATAGAATTTCAGACATGGTTGTTGACACATATTTAGGTTTGGAACCCCAAGCAAGGGTGGCGTGTGAAACTTTAACAACAACAAATAAGGTAGTTCTAGCTGGAGAAACTCGAGGACCTGAAATTAAAAAAGATGATTTAATTTCCAAAGTTAGAGATTGTATAAAAGATATTGGATATGACCAAGATGGATTTTCTTGGAAAGAAGCAACAAAGGTAGAATGTTATTTGCATTCACAGTCTTCAGATATTGCAATGGGGGTAGACTCATCAGGAAATAAAGATGAGGGAGCTGGAGACCAAGGAATAATGTTTGGGTATGCATGTAATGAGACAGATGTTTTGATGCCAGCTCCAATTCATTATTCACACAAAATTTTAAGACTTATGGCAGAAGATAGGAAATCTGGTAAATTAAAAAATATTGAACCAGATTCTAAAAGTCAAATTACAATTGAGTATAAAGATGGAAAACCTGAATCTGTTAAATCAGTAGTAATATCAACACAACATTCAGCTGATGTAAATCAATCTCAAGTTAGAGAATTAGTAAAACCATACATAGAAAGATCTATACCAAAAAATCTTGTTAATGGATTGGATGATAATGAAATTTATATTAATCCTACAGGCAACTTTGTAATTGGTGGTCCTGACGGGGACAGTGGTTTAACAGGAAGAAAAATTATAGTAGATACATATGGAGGAGCTGCACCTCATGGTGGAGGCGCTTTTTCAGGAAAAGATCCTACAAAAGTAGATAGATCAGCAGCGTACGCATCAAGATATTTGGCAAAAAATATTGTTGCTTCTAAAATTGCTGACAAATGTTTAATTCAACTTGCTTATGCAATAGGAGTTTCAAAACCTCTATCAATATATGTTGATCTTTTTGATAATGATGAAGAAAAAAATAGACATGTAGAAAAATTAATTAAAGAAAATTTTGATTTAAGTCCAAGAGGCATAAGAGAAATGTTAGGTTTAAATAAACCAATTTATCAAAAATCAGCTGCATACGGACACTTTGGAAGGGACCCGGAGTCAGATGGATCATTTTCATGGGAAAAAACAGATAAATCAGAGATATTTAATAAGTAAATAAAGTTGAAAATATAAAAAAAATACATATATTTCAGTTACATTGTTGAAATTACAAAAATGGGCCTCGGCCCATTTTTTTTTGGAGCAAACGAAATGTTAAATAGAAGATCTGATAAATTAGAATTATTAAGAATTGCGGAAGCAGTAGCTTTGGAGAAATCTATTGATAAAGAGTTAATTATAAATTCAATGGAAACTGGTATTGCTAAAGCTGCCAAGTCAAAATTTGGTGAAGAAAATGAAATAAAAGTAATTATAAATCGTGAAAATGGAGATATTGGGATTTTTAGAAGTTTAAAAATTGTAGAAAATCCAGAAAATTTAAATACGGAAATAAGTTTAGATAGAGCAGCAGAATTAGATACTGCAAATAAGGATAAAAAAATAGGCGACGAAGTTTTACAAACACTCCCATCATTTGATTTTGGACGTATAGCAGCTCAAACTGCAAAACAGGTAATTAGTTTCAATGTAAGAGAAGCAGAAAGAGACAGACAATACAATGAATTTGTCGATAAAAAAGATACAATAGTTAGTGGAATTGTAAAAAGATTAGAATTTGGAAATATTATAGTTGATCTCAGTAGAGCAGAGGGAATAATAAATAAAAACGAAACTATTCCAAGAGAATTGATTAAAGCTGGAGATAGGATTAAAGCTTACTGTTATGATGTAAGAAGAGAACCAAGAGGACAACAGATATTTCTATCAAGAGCTCATCCTAAATTTATGGAAAAACTTTTCATACTTGAAGTTCCCGAAATATATGATGGTTTAATTGAAATTAAATCTTCAGCTAGGGACCCTGGAAGTAGAGCAAAAATTTGTGTACAAGCAATCGATACTTCATTAGATCCTGTTGGCGCATGTGTAGGAATGAGAGGAAGTAGAGTCCAAGCTGTAGTTAACGAATTACAAGGTGAAAAAATTGATATAGTTAATTGGTCTGAAGATGCTTCAGTTTTAGTTTCAAATGCTTTATCACCTGCCGAAGTGCAAAGAGTAATTGTAGATAATGAAACAAAAAAATTAGATGTGATACTTTCAGAGGACAACCTCAGCAAGGCTATTGGTAGAAGAGGACAGAATGTTAGACTAGCAACCAAGTTGCTTAATTATGAAATAAACATAATGACAGACCAAGAGGAGTCAGAAAGACGACAATTAGAATTTAAAGAAAAAACAGAAAATTTTGTAAAAAATCTTGAATTAGATGAAACTCTTGGTCAGTTACTAGTTGCAGAAGGATTTTCATCAATAGAGGACATTATGAACAGTTCTACTGAATCAATAACCAAAATTGAAGGTATCGAAGAAGACACAGCAAAAGAATTAATTAATAGATCAAAAGAGTTTTTTGAAAAAGATCAATTAGAAATTCAAAATAAAATAAAAGAACTGGGTTTAGAAAATGATCTAATCAGCCATAATGGACTTACACCAGGAATGTTAGTTACTCTAGGAGAACAAAAAATATTAAAATTATCCGATTTTGCTGATCTAGCATCAGATGAATTAACAGGTGGTTATGACGTTATAAAAGGAGAAAAAGTTAAACTGAAAGGTTATCTAGAAGATTTTGCATTATCAAAAAAAGAAGCTGACGAGTTGATAATGAGTGCAAGAGAAAAAGTCTATGATAATTAAAAAAGATACATTTTATGGAAAAGAAAACAAAATTAACAATATCTGGAAATGTAAAGAAAAAAATAGATAAATTTAATTATTCAAGCTCAAAAAAAAACAGTTCTATTATATTGGATAGGCCTGTAAACAACGATAAAAATAAAATAAATACGAGACCCCCCAAACGAATGGAACCAAATACAGGTTTTAAGAAAAGTAACTTAAGCCAAAATAAAAAAAATTTTGTTTTACCAAATGACTTTGAAAGAAGAAAATTGGCTGAACAAAGAGCTAGAAAAAGAATTAAAGGTGAAGAAAATTTAAAAGATACAAAAAATAAATTTGGATCAAAAAAACGAGAACTTAAACTAACTCTATCAAGGGCTTTAAGTGATGAAGACGAGGTTTTAGAAAATAAAGGACGAAGTCTAGCAGCGCTAAGAAGAGCTAAATTAAAAGAAAACAGAAATATAAACGATGAAAAAAAGAAAGAAGATTATAAACCAGTAAAAAGAGATGTTAAGATACCTGAAGCTATAACAGTTAGAGAATTATCAAATCGAATGGCCGAGCAATCCAGTAGTGTTATAAAACATTTAATGGGAATGGGTGTGACTGTAACTATAAATCAAAGTTTGGCTGCAGATACTGCAGAATATTTGGTTAAAGAATTTGGACATAATCCAATTCGAGAACAAAAAGCTGAAGAGATTGTAAAAAATATTAAAAATATAAAACTTGAAAATCTTAAAAATAGACCTCCAATCGTAACCGTTATGGGACATGTGGATCATGGAAAAACTTCATTATTAGATGTTTTGAGAAGCGCAAATGTAGTAGCAGGTGAACATGGAGGAATTACACAGCATATTGGAGCATACCAAATAGAAAAAAATTCAAAAAAAATAACCTTTATTGATACTCCGGGCCATGCTGCATTTACAGAAATGAGAGCAAGAGGATCAAAGTTAACAGATGTAGTAGTATTAGTAGTAGCCGCAGATGATGGAGTAAAACCGCAAACCATTGAATCAATTAATCACGCTAAAGCCGCAAAAGTACCCATAGTAGTAGCAATTAATAAATGTGATTTACATGAAGCAGATCCTCAAAAAATAAAAAATCAACTTCTAGAACATGAGTTAATTGCTGAGGAATTATCAGGTGATACATTAATGGTAGAAATTTCCACAAAAACAAAAAAAAATTTAGATAAGTTAATTGATTCAATTATCTTACAAGCAGAGATACTTGATTTAAAAACTGATTATGAAACTAATGCTAATGGGGTAGTTTTAGAGTCTACAATTGATATTGGAAGAGGACCGGTTGTATCTACAATTGTAACTTCAGGAACTTTAAAAAAAGGAGATTTTTTTGTATGCGGTTTACAATGGGGAAAAGTAAGAGCGATTTTAAATGACTCAGGAAATAATATTTTAGAAGCTTATCCTTCATCGCCAATCGAAATTTTGGGAATTAATGGTGCGGCAAAAGCAGGAGATGATTTTATAGTTCTTGATGCTGAAAAAGAAGCAAAAGAGCTTTGTAAAACAAGATTAGAAGAACATAAAATAGGAAAAGATCCTGTTGCAATAGTAACACAAGAGTCTGCATTTAAAGATAAAGTATTAGAAGAACTTAATATAGTAATAAAATCTGATGTACATGGATCTTCAGAAGCTATTAAAAATGCAATAAATCAAATAAAACATGATGAAGTAAAACCAAAAATTATTTTGTCAGAAATAGGAATGGTTTCTGAAACAGATGTAACATTAGCTAAAGCTTCAAAAGCAATTTTAATAGCATTTAATGTGAAACCAAATAAAGAAGCAAAGAAAAAGGCTGAGTTAGAAAAAGTCTCAATCTCATCATTTAACATAATTTATGAAGTAATAGATTTTATTAAGAAAAATATGTCAGGACTTTTAGAACCAAATGTGGAAGAAGAAATTTTAGGATCAGCAGAAATTCTTGAAATTTTTAAAGTTTCCAAGATTGGTAAAGTTGCAGGCTCCAAAGTTATAGAAGGTGAAATTAAACAGGATTTGAATGCAAGACTAATTAGAGATGGTAGTGTGATACACAATGGTAAAATAAACACAATATTTAGAGAAAAAGATCAGGTAAAAAATGTTAGTGAAGGATTAGAATGTGGTATTACTCTGAAAAATTATAGTGATTTTCAAAAAAAAGACATTATTGAGGTATTTAGTTCAGTAGTGACTGAAAGAAGCATATGATAGCAAGCAATCAAGGAAAACCTGTTTCTCAAAGACAATTAAGAGTGGGAGAAGTTATAAAACAAGCACTTAGTAATATCTTTATAAGGGGGGAAGCAAAAGTTCCAAATTTAGAAACTAGCCTAATAACTGTAACAGAAGTTAGAATGAGTCCAGATCTTAAAACAGCAAAAGCATATGTTTTACCATTAGGAGGCACTCAATCAGAAGAAAAAATAAAAATATTGAAAGATTTTTCATTTTTAATTAGAAAGGTTTTGTCAAAAAAAGTAGATTTGAAGTTTTTACCTAAAGTATATTTTGTAAAAGACGAGTCTTTTGACTATGCTGAAAAAATTGAAAAATTAATTAAACAGGCAAATAAGTAATATAAAAGGAGAATATGAGTAAAAAAATAAACGATCTTGCAATTCATGAAAAGGATACTGGATCAAGTGAAGTACAAATAGCGATTCTAACAAAAAAAATAGAAAATTTATCAAAACATTTTAAAGAGTTTAAAAAGGATAAACATTCTAATGTTGGTCTTTTAAGAGCTGTAAATAAAAGAAAAAAATTATTAGATTATTTAAAAAGAAATAATGCTGAGTCATACAAAAATTTATTAAGTAAATTGAATTTAAGAAAGTAAAATATGTTTAAAATTTTTAAAAAAGAAATAGAAGTAGGTGGAAAAAAAATTACATTAGAAACAGGTAGAATTGCTAGACAAGCAGATGGAGCAATAATAGCACAATGTGGAGAGACAGTAGTTATGGCAACGGTCGTTGGTGCTAAAAAAGTTAATCCAGACGTGGACTACTTTCCTTTATCAGTAAATTATCAAGAAAAATATTATGCAGCAGGAAAAATTCCTGGGGGATATTTTAAAAGAGAAGCAAGACCAACTGAAAGTGAGACTTTAACATCAAGATTAATAGATAGACCTATTAGACCTTTGTTTCCTGATGAATTTAGAAATGAAGTTCAATTATTGCCAACAGTGATTTCTTATGACAAAGAAAATGAAGCAGATATTTTATCAATTATAGCTTCATCAGCAGCTCTTGCTATCTCAGGTATGCCTTTTTTAGGACCCGTAGGTGCTTCAAGGGTTGGATTTATCGATGGAAAATATGTTCTTAATCCATCAAAAGTAGAGTTAGAAAATTCTAATTTAGATCTTGTTGTTGCAGGAACAAAAGATGCAGTTTTAATGGTTGAATCTGAGGCAAACGGCTTGTCAGAAGAAGAAATGCTTAATGCAGTGAAATTTGGACATGAAAATTTTATTCCAGTAATTAAAGCTATTGAAGAACTTGCAAAAGAATGCAGAAAAAATGCTTGGGAAATTGAAAAAAAAGATCTTTCAGAAGTTACAAAAAATTTGGAGAAAGAATTTACTAAAGATTTGGAAAAAGCTTTTTCGATAAAAGATAAAAAAGAAAGATCGGATCTTATTTCTGAAATAACAGAAAAAGCAAAAAAACTTTATGAAGAAAATGAAAATATATCAGATCTTGATGTTAATTATGAACTCAAGAATTTAGAAAAAAGAATTGTGAGAACAAATATATTAAAAAACAAAAGCCGTATTGATGGTAGAGGATTATCGGATGTAAGGCCAATAATGTGCGAAGTTGGTATTTTACCTAGAACTCATGGATCTGCACTGTTTACAAGGGGAGAGACACAAGCAATCGTAACAACAACTCTCGGAACTTCAGATGATGAGCAGAGAATTGAATCATTGGACGGATTAGTTAGAGAAAGATTTATGCTTCATTATAATTTTCCCCCGTTTTCCGTTGGAGAAACTGGTAGAATAGGTACTGGCCGTAGAGAAATTGGACATGGAAAATTAGCTTGGAGAGCAATAAAATCTTCTTTGCCTTCAAAAGAAAAATTTCCTTATACATTCAGGATTGTTTCAGAGATTACAGAATCTAACGGTTCTTCATCAATGGCGACTGTATGTGGAACCTCATTATCTTTAATGGATGCAGGTGTTCCAATGAAAACACCAGTAGCTGGTATTGCGATGGGATTAATAAAAGAAGGAGATAATTTTAGCGTTCTATCAGATATTTTAGGTGATGAAGACCATTTAGGAGATATGGACTTTAAAGTAGCTGGCACAAAAGATGGTATTACTTCATTACAAATGGATATCAAAATAACAGGAATTACATTTGAAATCATGGAGCAGGCATTAAAACAAGCTAAAGATGGTCGTATTCATATTCTTGGTGAAATGAATAAAGCTTTAGATAAATCGAGAGCAGGGGTTGGAAAACACACACCAAAAATGGAAAAAATAACTGTAGATAAAAAGGATATTGCAACTGTAATTGGCAAAGGTGGCGCAACTATAAGAGAAATTGTTGAAAAATCAGGAGCTAAAGTTGATGTGAATGATGAAGGTGTAGTAACTGTTGCTGCTCCAGATGAAGAGTCTAGAAATAAGGCAATGCAAATGATCAAAGATCTTACCGCAAAGGCTGAGCTAAATAAAATTTATAGTGGAAAAGTTATGAAAATTATGGAGTTTGGTGCATTTGTTAATTTCTTAGGAAAACAAGACGGTCTTGTTCATATATCTGAACTTGCTAATAAAAGAGTTGCAAAAGTAACCGATGTAGTAAAAGAAGGTGATGAAGTTAAAGTTAAAGTCATTGGTTTTGATAGAGGAAAAGTAAAATTATCTATTAAAGCAGCAGTTTAAATTAAAATCTGAAAACGAGTTAAAAAGTAAGCAAAAAAAGTTGTACTTATTGTTGATTACTTAATTTTGTATTTGATTTTACTAATAGAAAAAATAGCAATTGCGCTTAAAACAGCAAATACTTCTAGTGCATGACCCGAATTTCCCAAAAATAATTGTACAAAATAAAATATAATACAAACTATAAACCAAACTAATATTAACATTATTTATTTTTATTTAAATTTTATTCTGGATATTTTCTAGTTGCTATTGCTTTACCTAATTTTTTCTTTTTGTCACCGATAGCAGTTATTGTCCACTCATATGTATGAGTGCCGTCTGGAGGACAAGGACTTTTGTATTTGAAAGCACCAGGTTGTATTGTTGTTTCTCCACTATAGTTTTTAATTTTTCCACCACCATGGTTATAATTCGGCACATCTTTATCTTTCATTTTAAATCTTAATTCTACAGTACCCTCTGGAACATTTGTAAGATTGAAAATTGGATTAGAAACTCTGTTAGGCTTTCCTGATGTACATTTTTTAATATCACCCCATTCAAAACTGAAAGAAAAATCAGCATAAACACTTATTGTTGAAATTAGATATATTACTAAAACTAAAAATATTTTTTTCATTAAACAAATTTACTAAAAAATAAAAAAATTTTCAATAAAATATTTTTCTTATTATTTTTTCTTCTTTTTTTCCTTTTTAAGTCTTCTTTTTTCTTTCAAAGACAACTTAGGTTTTTTCATTAAACTCGAGTCTTTGAAGGATTTTCCGCTATATCTTTTGGACATTTTTTAGGAAATATTTTTTGGATCGGGCATCCCTACTTTGTTGTAACCAGCATCTACATAATGAATTTCACCAGTAACACCACCGCCAAGATCACTTAATAAATACAATGCAGAGTTACCAACATCATGGATATCTACATTTCTCTTTAAGAAAGAATGATCTTCATTCCACTTATATAAAAATTTTGCATCTCCAATTGCAGAGGCTGCGAGAGTTTTAATTGGCCCCGCACTTATAGCATTGACTCTTATTCCTTTTGCACCTAAATCTCTAGCTAAGTATTTAACACTTGATTCAAGTGCAGATTTACAAACACCCATTACATTGTAGTTTGGTATAGCTTTATTAGACTCATAAGTTAATGTAAGCATACTTCCACCTTTATTCATTAATTTAGATGCTTCCTTTGCAACTTCTGTAAATGAAAAGCATGAAATTAGCATACTTCTTAAAAAATTTTCTCTCGTAGTATTTAGATACTCTCCTGATAATTCTGATTTGTCTGAAAAAGCTACTGCATGAACAACAAAATCAATTTGACCCCATTTTGATTTTATATCTTCAAAAAGTTTTATTACTTCTTCTTTTTTTTCAACATCACAGCTAAATGTTACCTTTGAATTTAGCTTTTCTGCTAGTGGTATAACTCTTTTTTTAAGTGCATCTCCAAGATATGTAAATGCGAGTTCAGCACCTGCCTCAGATAATTTTTGAGATATTCCCCAGGCAATGGATCTTTCATTAGCTACGCCCATAATTAATCCTTTTTTGCCCTTCATTAAACTCATAAATTAAACCTTTTCAAAAACTAAAGTTGCGTTAGTTCCTCCAAATCCAAAACTATTAGACATAATTGAATTTAAAGTTACATCTTTTTCAACTTTTGTGACTATGGGAAATTTTTTTGCTTCATCATCCATGTCTGTTATGTTTATCGATGCTGAAATAAAGTTATTTTTCATCATAATTAAACTATAAACTGCTTCATGCACAGAAGTTGCACCTAGAGAGTGTCCAGAAAGAGATTTTGTAGAGCTTATTTTAGGCACATTATCTTTAAATACTTCTCCTACTGCTTTTAGTTCTGTAATATCTCCTACCGGAGTTGATGTTCCATGTGTATTTATGTAGTCAATTTTTTTTTTAGCAGTATTTAGAGCCATTTTCATACATCTTACAGCTCCTTCGCCTGACGGTGCTACCATGTCGTAACCATCTGAAGTTGCTCCATACCCAGTTAATTCCGCATAAATTTTTGCTCCTCTAGCTTTTGCATGTTCATATTCTTCTAAAACTAAAACACCTCCACCGCCAGATATTACAAACCCATCTCTAGTTTTATCATAAGGTCTAGAAGCTTTTTCTGGAGTATCGTTGTATTTTGAAGAAAGAGCGGTCATAGCATCAAACATTGCTGTCATAGAAAAATGAACTTCATCGCTACCTCCAGCAAAAATAATTTTTTGTTTTCCTAATTGAATTAACTCCATTGCATTTCCAATACAATGTCCGCTAGTTGCGCAAGCTGAGCTTATTGTATAGTTTACACCTTTAATTTTAAATGGTACTGCAAGTGTTGCAGACGCTGTACTTGACATTGTTCTTGGCACAACAAATGGTCCCATTCTTTTTGGATTTTTTTCTCTTGTTTTATCTGCAGCCATAATAACATTTTCAATTGAAGGGCCACCAGATCCCATAATAATACCTGTATTAATATTACTTACATCATTTTCTTCTAATCCTGAGTCTTTAACAGCTTCATTCATTGATATATAATTATATGCTGAACCAGGACCCATAAATCTTATAAATTTTCTATCTACATGATCTTCAAGTTTAATATTTGGTTTACCATGAATATTACTTTTTAGATTGTACTCTTTGTATTCTTCACAAAATGTAATTCCAGATTTTGCATTTATTAAGGATTTATAAACTTCTTCTTGATTATTGCCTAAGCAAGATACTACTCCAATACCTGTTACAACAACTTTTTTCATCATTTAAATAACCCAACTTTTAAATTTTCAGCTGAGTATATCTTTTTTCCATCTGCTTTAAGTATACCATTTGCAAGACCTACTGTCGTACCTTCTTTTATAAGAATTCTTTTCATATCAATTTCATAACTCGCAAGTTTAACACTTTTTAATACTTCTCCAGTGAACTTTACAGTATTAACTCCTAAAGCTCTTCCTTTTCCAGGGTTTCCAAGCCAACCTAAATAAAAACCAACTAACTGCCACATTGCATCTAAACCTAAACATCCTGGCATAACCGAGTCATCCTTAAAATGGCATTCAAAAAACCATAAACTGTCTTTAACGTCCAGTTCGGCTTTAATTAATCCTTTTTTATATGTTCCTTTATCTTCGCTAATTTCTGAGATTCTGTCAAACATGAGCATTGGAGGCAGTGGTAGTTTTGCATTTCCTGGACCAAAAAGTTTTCCATTTCCACAATCAATTAATTCTTGGTAATTATAAGATGATTTTTTATTCATAAAATTTAGGCATTTATTACTTTATTTAACATGATTATAATATAATATTTGTATAGAATAGTTATAAATTAGGCAAAAAAATGAACAATAATAGTGTCTTTATTAATAAATTGAGGTCCTCAGGTTTAAGACCAACCAAACAGAGAATAAAAATCTGTAAACTACTCTTTGATAGAAAAAATACTTTTCATTTTACAATTAATCATCTGAATAATATTTTAAAAAATAAATATGTTGAAAAAATATCACTAGCGACAGTTTATAATACTGTTCATGCTTTTAAAAAAATGGGATATTTGAAAGAAATTTCAATTAATAGTGATAAAAGTTATTACGATACTAATGTAACCAATCATCATCATTTTTTTGACGAAAATAAAAGAGAACTTATAGATTTAGATGATAAGGATGTCGGAAAGATAAATATAAAGAAGGTTTTGCCAGGAAAAAAAATTAATTCTATCGAAGTTTTAGTTAAGATTGCAAATAATAATTAAAATCAAGTATTAGAAAATCCTTAAATTTTTAATGTGATGTGACAAGACTGCATTATTGACTCTAGTTTAGAATCATTATAATTTACATCTATGAGCAGTGAATTAATTAAAGAACAATCAAAATGCCCATTCACAGGAGCAGGAACGCCTCCTAAACATGCGACCGGCAAAGGAACTACCAACCGAGATTGGTGGCCAAATGCTTTAAATCTTAAAATATTAAGTCAACATTCTTCATTGGTAGATCCAATGGATAATAAATTTAACTACGCTAAAGAATTTAAAAAACTTAACTTTAAGACTTTAAAAAAAGATTTACATAAACTAATGATAAACTCACAAAGCTGGTGGCCTGCAGATTATGGACATTATGGTCCATTATTTATAAGACTAGCATGGCACGCAGCAGGAACATATAGAACTGGAGATGGTCGTGGTGGTGCTGGAACAGGAAATCAAAGATTTGCACCATTAAATAGTTGGCCGGACAATGTGAACTTGGATAAAGCGAGATTATTGCTCTGGCCTATAAAAAAGAAATACGGAAAAAGAATTTCTTGGGCTGATTTATTTATTTTAGTTGGAAATATTTCTCTTGAATCAATGGGATTCAAAACTTTTGGTTTTGGAGCTGGAAGAGAAGATATTTGGGAACCAGAGGAAGATATTTATTGGGGTTCAGAGAAAGAATGGCTTGGTGTAAATCGTTATAGTGGTAAGAGAGATTTGGAGCAACCATTAGGTGCTTCGCATATGGGCCTTATCTATGTTAATCCTCAAGGTCCAGATGCAAATCCTGATCCTTTGTTAGCTGCTCACGATATTAGAGAAACTTTTGGTAGAATGGCTATGAATGATTATGAAACAGTTGCATTAGTTGCTGGTGGACATACTTTTGGTAAATCTCATGGAGCAGCACCAGAATCCCACAAAGGTCCAGAACCGGAAGGATCAAAAATTCAAGAACAAGCAACTGGTTGGAACAGTAATTATAAAAGTGGAAAAGGTGTCGATACAATAAGCAGTGGAATTGAAGGAGCATGGACAACCAATCCTATAAAATGGGATATGGGTTATTTTGATAATTTATTTGGATACGATTGGGAACTTGCAAAAAGTCCTGCTGGAGCCCATCAATGGAAACCTAAAAGAAATGGCCATGATATTGAAATGACGCCAGATGCTCATGAAAAAAATAAAAAAAATCTTCCTATGATGCAAACAACTGATTTGTCACTGAAAATGGATTCAAAATACGGGCCAATTTCTAGACATTTTCACAATAATCCAGATGAATTCGCTGATGCATTCGCTAGAGCCTGGTTTAAGCTTACGCATAGAGATATGGGCCCTAAAGCATGCTATTTAGGCCCAGACGTCCCAAAAGAAAATTTAATTTGGCAAGATCCAATTCCAAAACAAAAATATAAACTAAAAAAGAACGATATTAATAATCTAAAATCAAAAATTTTAAAATCTGGTCTGTCAGTATCGGATTTAGTATCAACCGCCTGGGCTTCGGCATCGACTTTCAGAGGTTCTGATAAAAGAGGCGGAGCAAATGGCGCTAGAATAAGATTAGAACCACAAAAAAATTGGGAAGTTAACAATCCTAAAAAATTATCAAAAGTTCTTAGTAAGTTAGAAAAAATTAAAAAAGGTTTTGATACAAGGAAAAAAAATGTATCACTAGCTGACTTAATAGTTTTAGGCGGAAACGTTGGAGTTGAGAAGGCTGCAAAAAAAGCAGGTTACAATGTTAAAGTTCCTTTTGTTCCAGGTCGATGTGATGCTTCACAAGATCAAACTGATGTTTTTTCATTTGGTTTACTTGAACCAAAAGCTGACGGTTTTAGAAATTATGTAGCTAAAAAAACTAATGGTCATGGCAAGATCTCAATTTCATCTGAAGAAATGCTTATAGATAAAGCTCAGTTAATGAAACTTACTGCTCCTGAAATGACAGTTTTAGTTGGAGGCATGAGATCACTTAATACAAATTTTGATGGATCGAACTATGGTGTGTTTACTAAGAAATCAGAAACATTAACAAATGACTTTTTCGTAAATCTTTTGGATATGAACACTACATGGAAAGAAATTGATAAAGATGAAAATGTTTTTGAAGGAAAAGATCGTAAAACTAATAAGGTTAAATGGAAAGGAACTCGTGCTGATCTTATATTTGGCTCAAATTCTCAACTAAGAGCTTTAGCTGAAGTTTATGCATGTGAAGACTCAATGTCAAAATTTGTTAGTGATTTTATCTCTGCCTGGAAAAAAGTAATGAATTTAGATCGTTTTGATTTAAGGTAAGATACTACTCAACACTACCCCACAAATTATTATTAGCTATCCATCCTTCATATTTCTCAGTTTTTACTTTACACCATTTTAATTTACATTTTTTTACTAACAAAAGCCTTCCATAAAAAACTTTTGCCACTGGTTTCGAGTATTTAGTTGGTTTAGAAAATAATATTTGATTTTCTAATATAATAAATGATTTATTTTTTTTTAGCTGGGAAGAATGTATCCAACCACTATTTTTTTTAAAATCAATTACTTTTTTAAAATTTTCTTTTTTATCAATAACTTTTAAAGGAAAAAAACGTTTTTTGTATTTAAATTTTATAGGATATGAGAATCCAGGACCGTATCTTACATTTACTTCACTATTCTTTAACATTAGATAATAAGAACTTGATGAATATGCTGTTTTAAAAAATAAAATAAAAATACAAAGGTAAATAATTTTTTTCATTGTTTACATATACAGTTTCTTTTTTTGCTAAATAAAACTTTCTTAAAATTTAATTTAAGAGCATCAAGAATCAATATTTTTTTATTAAGATAGTCTTTTGTTTGCAAGATTCTTTTTAAAGCTTCATTAGCTTGTAAAGAACCAATTATACCAGCTACAGGACTTAAAATCCCCTCTCTTTCACAATTTAATAAATCATCAGAAGGCTCTGATTGATAAAAACATTTTAAGCAAGGTTCATTTCTATTCTTAAAATTAAATACAAAAACATGTCCATCAAATTTACTAATTGCACCTATTATTAAAGTTTTATTATATTTTATCGATATTTTATTTAATAAAAACTTAGTCTTAAAGTTATCAGAACCATCGATTATGATATCAAAATTTTTTATTAAGCTGTTTGCGTTATTTTCTGTAATGGCTTTTTTAAATTTTTTTACTTTAATTTTTGGATCGATTAAATTTATTTTTTTTTTTATAACATCCACTTTAAATTTTTTTATATCCTTATGACTAAAAAATGATTGACGATGCAAGTTTGACAAGCTTACTTTATCAAAGTCTACTATACCGATTGTACCCACACCTGCCCTACATAAATGATCAGCAACTGGACATCCTAATCCTCCAAGTCCAATTATTAACACCTTTGAATTTAAAATCTTTTTTTGACCAGCTGGTCCTACATTTTTTAGAATTATTTGACGAGAATATCTCTCTATATTTTTTTTACTAATTTGTTTACTCATTTACCAGTAGATCCAAAACCACCAGAACCTCTTACAGTATCAGGAAGATCATCTGTTTCTTCTAAATTAATTTTTAAAATTGGCATAAGAATCATTTGTGCAATTCTATCATTATTTTTTACCTCAAAAGTTTTATCACCATGATTATATAAAATTATTTTCAGCTCACCTCGGTAGTCACTATCAATTGTTCCAGGAGTATTAAGTACACTAATATTAGACTTAGCTGCCAGGCCCGATCTAGGTCTTATTTGTACTTCGCAATCTTTTGGTATTGCTATAGACAATCCAGTGGGTATTAAAACAGAATTTTTTGGAGGAATATATATAGGTTCATTAATACAAGCCATTAAATCCATACCTGAAGAACCTTCAGTTTTATAAGAAGGTAGTTTAACTTGTGGATTAAGTTTTTTTATAAGAACTTTTACCATCAAATTAGTTTAATTCTGAAACTATCCTTTGAACTATCCTATCAGATAAAATGGATTTTTTCATTTTAGAAATTTTTTCAATCTTTTTATTTTTGTAAAATATTGTTACCTCATTAAAATCTGATCCAAATCCAATTGATTTATCTGAAATATTATTAGCTATTATCCAATCGCAACTTTTATCATTCAATTTTTTTTTGGAATTTTCTATTAAGTTATTTGTTTCTGCAGCGAATCCAATGACTATTTTTGGTCTTAGAGAATTATGTTTTGAAACATAATTTAAAATATCAATATTTTTTTCTAATGCTAAATTAATATTATTATCTTTTTTAATTTTTTCATATTTAAAATTTTTTATTTTCCAATCAGCTACAGCAGCAGAAAAAATAGCTACGTCTACTGGAAGATTATTCAAAGTTGCTTCGAGCATCTCTTTTGCAGAATTTACATTGATGGTGTTAACTCCTGTAATTGGTTCCAAATTTGTAGGACCAGAAATTAAAGTTGTGTCAAAACCTTTTCTAGATAGAGATCTTGCGATTTCATAACCTTGCTTTCCACTTGATTTATTAGTTACATATCTTACGGGATCAATATATTCATGAGTTGGTCCAGCTGTTACTAAAGCTTTATACTTACAGTGTTTTTTTTCACTTTTAAAATATTTAATAAAAAAATTAATAATATTTTCTGGTTCTATCATTTTACCTTCACCAAATTCTCCACACGCCATATCACCAACTTCAGGGCCAATTAATTGATAATCAAATTCCTTTAATTTTTTTACATTTTTTTTATTTGAATTATGTTCCCACATTCTTACATTCATAGCGGGGGCTAAGAAGACTTTTTTATCTGAAGCTAAAACAACCGTTGAAGCTAGGTCACTAGCCATTCCATTACTTAATTTAGTAATTGTATTTGCTGTTGCTGGTGCAATTAATATTAGATCAGACCATCTTGAGAGTGATATATGATCCATTTCAGCTTCATTATTATGGTCAAATAAATCGGTATAAACTTTTTCTTGGGATAAGGAGGCTACGGAAAGAGGTGTTATAAATTTTTTTGCACTATTTGTTAAAATAGTTTTAACAACTGAGCCATTTTTTTTAAATAGTCTAATTAATTCTAGAGATTTATAAGCTGCAATCCCACCACATATTATTAACAAAATTTTTTTGTCTTTTAAAAAATTCATAGGCTGAATTAAAATACTATGAAACCTAAAAATACAAGCAATAATAATCCAGCTATACTTTGATTTCTGAAAGATTTCATTTCTAATTTCTTTTCGTTAAGAGCAGAATAAGAATTCGAGTTTTGAGGTATTTGACCACTTGCCATAAAAGATAAGGCTTGATTTGCTTTATCCATAATTTTTGGTAATTCAGGCAATCTCTTTAATACTTCTGTTGACTCTTTAATTGTTTCTGTAAAATTGCTAATTGGATCTTTAGTTTCTTTTAACCATTTTTCTAAAACTGGTTTTGAGGTTTCCCATATGTTTGTATCTGAATTAAGTTTCCTAGAAACACCCTCAACTACAACCATTGTTTTTTGCAACAACAATAACTGCGGTTGTGTTTGCATATTAAATTTTTCTGTAATATCAAATAATTGTTTCAATAGTTTTGCTCCAGATATATCTTTAACTGATTGTCCAAAAATAGGTTCCCCTATTGATCTTAATGCTTGTGATAATTCAGCAACATTAACATTTTGAGGCACTAAGCCAGCTATCATGTGTACTTCAGCAACTTTTTTATAATCTCTTTTAATAAAACCATAGAGAATTTCTGCTAAATATCTTCTATTTAATTTATCTAATCTTCCCATTATTCCAAAATCTATTGGTACAATTTGTCCACCATTATTAATAAACAAATTTCCCTGATGCATATCGGCATGAAAAAATCCATCTCTTACTGCATGTCTTAAAAAATGTTGTATAAGATCAGAAGCAATATTTTTTATATTAATTTTTCTATTTTTTAATTCCTCAGTTTCTCTTATTGATATTCCATCTACCCAATCCAGTGTTAAAACTTCTTCACTTGTATAATTCCAGTAAATTTTAGGTACATGGAAACCTGAATCATTTTTAGTGTTTTCTAAATATTCATTTGCAGCGGCAGCCTCAAATCTTAAATCCATTTCGTGGTTTGTAATTTCTTTCAACAGAAATACAACTTCAACTAATTTTAATCTCTTAGTTTTTTTAATTAAGCTTTCAACTAAATAAGCTAACATTAAAAGTGCATCAATTTCTTCATTAAAAATTTTTTTTATATCGGGTCTCAGCACTTTTATCGCAACATCTTTAAGAATCCCTTGATCATTTATTTGTGCTTTGTGAACTTGAGCAATTGATGCAGCTGCCACTGGTTCACTAATATTAATTATGGAACTATACAAATCTTCTCCCAGATTTTTTTTAATAATCAAATTAGTTTTTTGTAGGGAAAATGGAGGAAGTTTATCTTGTAATTTTTCTAATTGATTTGATAAGTTTTCTCCAATTATATCTGGCCTTGTAGCCAAAAATTGCCCTAATTTTATAAAAGTTGTACCCATACTTTGTATAGAAGCACAAAGCTTTTCCTCATCAGATAAATTTTGAAATTGATCATCTTTTTTAAAAGAAAACGAAAAAATGCTAAAAAAAAAATTTATTATGAAAGGTGGTTTCTGAATCTTCGAAATCACATTAATTGCATCTGATAAAGCAATTTTTCTAGCTAATTTAAATAGTATAATTATTTTTTTTATCATTAAATTTTCCAACCAGAATGTATAGCAGCTACTCCACCACTTAAATTTCTGTATGAACAATTTTCAAACCCATTTTTCATCATTAATTCAATTAATGTTTTTTGATCAATAAAATTTTTTATGCTTTCAGTTAGATATTTGTAAGGCATACTATCACCCAAAACCAACTTGCCAACCAAAGGTAAGATTTTACTATAATTAGCATATAATAAATCTAAATTTTCATTTTCAACTTTAGAAAATTCTAAACAAAAAAATCTTCCACCTGGTTTTAGTACTCTGAAAGCTTCTGAAAGCGATTTATCAATATTTTTTGTGTTTCTTAAACCAAAGCTTATTGAATAATATTCATAACTATTATCATTTACTGGCAAGTTTTCAGCATTACCAATTTTCCATTGAATATTTTTTAAGTTCGACAATTTTTCTTTACCTTTTGATATCATTTTTTTATTTGGGTCTATGCATAAAACTTTTGATTTATTATTTGTTAATTTTGAAAATAATTTTGCAATATCGCCTGTGCCCGAAGCTACATCAATTAAATTTTTGTTTTCTTTTGGGGACATCCAAAATATTAAGTCTTTTTTCCAAATCCTATGAATACCAAGAGACATAATATCGTTCATTAAATCATATTTATCATAAGATTTATCAAAAACATTATTGACCAAGCCTTTTTTATTTTGAAGTTCTTGTTGCATATTTTATTTTTTTCAATTCAATATTAATATTATAATAACAAATGCCAGAATTACCAGAAGTTGAAATAGTGAAAAAATCACTTATCAAAAAGATAAAATCAAGAAAAATTAAACGAGTAATCATAAGAAATAGCAATTTAAGGTTTAAATTAAAAAAAAATTTTAGAAAAAAACTAGAAAATAATATAATAAATAATATTTTTAGAATTTCAAAATATATTGTTTTAGAGCTAAATAATAAAAGTTACTGCGTATTCCATTTAGGTATGTCGGGAACCATACATTTAGTTTATAAAAAAAAAAATAATATTACGAACACGAGTTTTTATAGCTCTCCTTTTTTACCAAAAAAACATAATCACTTAGAATTTATATTTGATAAAATCAAAATGATATATAATGATCCGAGAAGGTTTGGATTTTTTTTAATATTTAAAGGCCGAGATAGTTTAAAAAAATATTTTCTTAAACTAGGTCCAGAACCAACTAGTAAAAGCTTTGACATTAAATATGTAAAAAAATATCTAAAAAATAGAAATAAAAATATTAAAAATATTTTATTAGATCAAAGATTTGTTAGTGGTTTAGGAAATATTTATGTAAATGAAATTTTGTTTTACTCAAAGTTAAGCCCCCTTAAAGCTGGATGCAAATTAAAGCACAAAGAGATAAAAAATTTGATTAAATTTTCCAAAAAAACAATCACAAAAGCTATTAAAAAAGGAGGGTCTTCTATTCAAAATTTTACCAACACTTCTGGAACTAAAGGTCATTTTCAAAATTCCTTTAAAGTTTATAATCAAGAGCAGGAAAAATGCCGTAGTGCATATTGCGATGGAACTATAGTGAAATTATTTATTTCAAATAGATCTACGTTTTTCTGCAAAAAATGCCAAAAATAAATATAATAACCTATTGACCGTTTTTATTACAAAAGCTATACAACGCCGATCATATGGCAAATACAAAATCAGCAATTAAAACTACACGTAGAATTCAAAGACAAACCAAAATTAACAAGTCCAGAAAAGGTAGATATAGGAATGCTCTCAAAAAAATGAATTCTCTTATAGAGAAAAAAAATAAAAAAGAGGCACTATTATTCTTACCCAAGTTGAATTCTGAGCTAATGAGAATAGCCAAAACAGGGGTAATAAAAAAACGTAACGCCTCAAGAAATGTCTCAAGAATTACAAAAAGAATTAATTCTCTATAACAACAACCACCACTAGTACGAAATTAATTCTAAGTTGCACAACTTTTAATATTTATACAAGATATGAAGCAGAAAATTTTTTTTATACAAGATATAGGTAAAGAAAAAAAAGCAAAATATTTTTTTTTAAAATCTAAATTTTTTTTTTTAGTTAAGTATAAATACACTCGTAGATTTTAAATTTTTTTTTTAAAATCCAAAAACTTATTGAATATTGTCAATTAAGTCTTTAATTGGAATCTCCTAATTTAAATTTATGAATAACAAAAATCTCAATATTAATAGCTCCGAAAATTTAGGCAATAAAATTGACTGGAAAATTGTCCAAGCAGAAATGAAGAAAAAATTAGGAAGCGACATATATGATAGCTGGCTAAAAAAAATATCTTTTGAAGAAGAACACCTAAACTATATTTTGCTGTCAGTATCTACCAGGTTTATTAGAGATTGGATAGCTTCTAGATATTTGGATCAGATTTTAAAAATAATTAAATCATATAATAGAGAAATAATAAGAATTGAGTTTATAATTAAAGAAAATAATAATGATGAAAAAAAATTAGTTGATAATTTTAAAACAGAAGATACTAGTTCAACTAGCAATATTTCTTTTATTAAGGACTCATACTTAAAATATAATAGAATAGATCCATTAAAATCTTTTGAAAAATTTGTTGTAGGATCAAGCAACAAATTAGCATTCGAGGCCTCTAAAAAAGTAGCAAAAGATGCAGGATTTTATAATCCATTATATTTATATGGTGGTGTTGGAATGGGAAAAACACATTTATTAAATGCGATTGGATTGGAATTAAAAAAAACCCACAAAGTCATGTTAATTTCAGCAGAGAGATTTATGTATCAATTTGTTCGTTCTATAAAATCAAATGAAATGTTTAAATTTAAAGAATATTTTAGAAATACAGATGTTCTTTTAATTGACGACATTCAATTTATGACTGGAAAAGAAGCTATGCAGGAAGAATTTTTTCATACATTTAATGCATTATTGGATAAAGGTTCTCAAATAATTATTTCAGGTGATAGAGCTCCAAATAAGCTTCTTAGAATTCAAGAAAGAATAAAGTCTAGATTTGCTGGTGGTTTAGTTATTGATATTCAAAAACCAGAGGAAGAGCTAAGATATAAAATAATTAAAAAAAGAATTGAAGATTTAGGCATAAATCAAATAAGCGACTTTAAAATCAGTGAAGATATTCAGAAATATATAGGTAATCAATTGAAGTCTAATATAAGAGAATTAATCGGTGCTTTGAATAGGGTTGTTTCATTTACTAGAATATATAATAAAACACCAAATATTCCTGAAGTTAAAGTAATTCTAAAAGATTTATTAAATAATTCAGAAAATAAAGTTACTGTAGAAGCGATTCAATCCGCGTCATGCAAATATTTTAAAATAAATAAAAATGAAATGCTTTCCTCAAGAAGATCTCGATATTTAGTAAGACCAAGACAGGTTGCTATATATTTAACTAAAATGCTAACATCAAAATCGCTACCAGAAATTGGAAGAGATTTTGCTAACAGGGATCATACAACAGTAATTCACTCGGTAAAGACTATAGAAAAACTTAAGGAAAAGGACTCAGATATTTCAATAAGTATTGACAATATCAAGAACGAAGTTTTGTATAAGCAAAATAATGAAATTTAATGTAAATCAAAAAGATCTTCAAAGATCGTTAAATTACTGCCAAGGTATTATAGAAAGAAGAAGTACACTCCCAATTCTTTCAAATATTATGATAAATGCCGCTAACTCAAAACTAACTTTAACCGCCACAGATCTTGATATAATTTTTATAAATCAAATAGAAAATATTGAAATTTTAGAGGAAGGAAAAACAACAACATCATCGTCAATAATTAATGATATAGTTAAGAAATTATCTTCTGGGAAAAAAGTTAATTTTTCTTTAAGTACAGAAAATAAATTACAATTAGATTCAGATAATACAAAGTTCAATTTAAATTGCTTATCTCCAAATGAATTTCCAGTTGCCGATGAAATATTTTCTGATAATGAATTTTCTATACATTCAAAAAAACTTTTAAAACTATTGAATAAGTGCAAATTTTCAATTTCTAACGATGAAACAAGACATTACCTAAGTGGTATTTTTTTACACGTTTCAGAAATTGAAGACAAATTTTATCTAACCTCAGTAGCAACTGATAGTCATCGTATGTCTATTTCAAAGATTAATCTGAAAGAAAAAGTTAACTTTGAACCTATTATACTTCCAAAAAAAACAGTCTACCAACTGTGTACTATACTTGAAGATTACGATGGTGATATAAAAATTTCAAATATAAAATCTAAAATTAAATTTGAGGCCAAAGATAGTATTTTAATCTCTAAATTAATAGATGGCAAATTTCCTAATTATATTCAAGTTGTCCCTAAAAATAATAATAAAAAATTAGAAACAGATCTTAAATTATTTTTAAATGCAGTTGATAGAGTAGCGTCTGTTTCATTAGATAAAAAAGATGGTGTAAAGTTTGCACTGTCAAATAATAAATTAGATTTATCTGTTAATAATACAAACAGTGGTGATGGTAATGAAATTCTAAATGTTAAGTTTGAACATGATTTAAATATAAGTTTTAATTCAAAATATTTAATCGATATAGCTTCCCAATTAGATGGTGATAAAATAGAAATTTACTTAAATGAAAGTGGATCGCCAGCATTAATTAAAGACCCCGCAGATTTTGATAGCATTTATATTGTTATGCCTATGAAAGGCTAATTAAATTTATCTAATTCGTTATAAATATCATTTTCTAAAAATTTTAAAAAATCTTCAGATGACAATCCTGGAGATATTGGCTTTAATATAGAAACATTTATAATTTTATTAGATTTAAGATGACCGTTTTTTGGCCAAACATGGCCAGAGTTAACCGCAACTGGCTGACAAAAAATATTTAAGTCTTTATATATTCTTCCAACACCTTTTTTAAAAGGAACCTTTTCATTTGGTAAAGTTCTAGTGCCTTGTGGAAATATAATTATTGGTCTACTGGAGTTTTTAATCGCAAATCTTATTTGGTCACTAAAATTTAAATTGTCTTTTGAAATTTTATTTCTATCTATCGAGATAGAATCTATTTTTTTTAAATATGAACCAAAAATAGGAATTTTTAATAATTCTTTTTTAAGAATGAATATTGGAGAATTAAAAATAGTTTGTAAAAAAAAGGTTTCAAACATTGATTGATGAGAACAAGCAATAAAAAACTTTTGATCATTAATGATATTTTCTTTACCATTAACAATAATTTTAGTAGATAAAAAAACTTTTAATGAAATTGAACACCAATGTCCCATTAATTTTCCACCAAATTGAACAAATTTTTTTGGTAGAAATAATGCTGGTATAAAAAGTATACATATAAATAAAATTCCAAAGAAAAAGAAAAATTTAAAAATGAAACTTTTTATCATTAACTTATGATTAAATTAAATTTTTAATAAGCTGACGTTTTGTAATTACCTTTACTTTTGATCGATCTACCAATATTTCAGCTGGTTTGGTTCTTAAATTATAATTTGAAGATAAAGCCATACCATATGCTCCAACATCATGAATTGCTAGAAAATCATTTTCATTTAGTTTCTGGTATTTTTTTAATGAAGAAAATTTGTCACTAGTTTCACAAACTGGGCCAACAAATTCATGTAATTTATTAATTTTAATATTATTTTTTCTAACAGCTTTAATTTCATGTTTTGCGCCATATAAAGCTGGTCTAATTAAATCATTCATAGCCGCATCCATAATTACAAATTTGATTTTAATTGCGTCTTTAATATAAATTATTTTACTTATGAGGATACCCGCATCACCTATTATTGATCTTCCAGGTTCAAATATAATTTTTGTTTTATTTTTCTTTAAAAATCTACCTATTAAACTACTGTACTTTTGATAATTTAATTCTTTAGAATTTTTTTCATATTTAATACCCATACCTCCACCTAAATCTACATAATTAAAATTATGTTTAGTTTTTTTAATTAAATTTTCAATTACATTAAGCATTTCTGAGTAAGGTTTATAATTTGTAATTTGACTGCCAATATGAACACTTAAACATTGTAAATTTAAATTTTTTGACGATTTAATTTTTTTTACAATTTTAACAAATTGTTTTTTTGAAATTCCAAATTTATCTTCTTTTCTTCCTGTTGAAATTTTACTGTTAGTTAAAGGATCAATATCAGGATTTAACCTTATACCAATATTTACTTTAATTTTTCTTTTATTTGCAATTTTTTCTATTTGTTTAATTTCACTTTCAGATTCTACATTTATTAGTAAAATTTTTTTTTTAATCGCAAGCTCTAATTCATCATAGTCTTTTCCAACCCCAGAAAAAACGATCTTTTTTGGGTGCATTCCTACTTTTAATACTTTTAATAGCTCTCCTTTTGAAACCACATCAGCCCCTAATCCCATTTTTTTTATTATTTTTAATAAATGAATATTAGAATTAGATTTTACAGAAAAACAAATAGTAGGATTTATTGACTTAAAATTATTTTTAAAATTAGTAATATTATCTTTTATCTTGCTTAATGAATAACAATAAAGTGGAGTGCCATACTTTTTAGCTAATTTTTCGATAGGTAAATTTTCTATATAAAGTTTCTTATTTTTATATTTCATAAAGTTTATTATTAAGTAATAACTAATTTTAATCTTGACTCTTCGTAGACGGGATCCCCTTTTTTACCACAAGAAAACAAAGCTATAGATATTAGTACAAAAAATAATATTTTATTTAACATTAATTCCTTTTTTATATTTCTTTATCATTCTATTTACATTTTCAAAAGATGTTCCTCCATATGATTTCTTTGATTTTATTGAATTTTCTAGATTTAAAATTTTTAAAACATCAGAGTCTAATTTTTTTTCAATTTTTTTAATTTCCTTAATACTAATTTGATCTAATGTTTTATTATTTTTTTCTGCATAATTTACTATTTTTGCTGTAATTTCATAAGATTTCCTAAATGGAATTTTCAATTTTTGCACAATGTGTTCTGCTAAATCTGTTGATGTAATATATCCAATAGAAGCCAATTGAAGCATTTTTTTTTTATTAAAATTAATATTTTTAATTATCTCACTCAGAATTAAAATTGAATTTTTTAGATCATCAAATGATTTAAATATTAAGTTTTTGTCATCTTGTAAATCTTTAAAATATGATAACGGTAAACCTTTTAATATTGTAAACATTGAAAATAAATTACCGTAAGCGTTGCCACTTTTTCCTCTTAAATATTCTAGTGGATCTGGATTTTTTTTTTGTGGCATCATGGAAGATCCTGTTACTAAACTATCTTTTAAAGATATGAAATTGAATGCATCAGAATTCCAAATAATAAATTCTTCTGATAATCGAGATATATGCATCGTGCAAGTTGCACAAGAAAATAGAAAATCAAGTGCGAAATCACGATCTGACACTGTATCTATAGAGTTATTGCTAATTTTTTTAAATTTTAGTTTTTTGGCTGTAAATTTTCTATCAATATTAAAAGATGTTCCTGATAAAGCTCCAACACCTAAAGGGCTTTCATTTAGATTATTTAAATTGTAATTAAATCTATTTAAGTCTCTGTCAAACATTTCCACATATGCTAACAAATAATGACCCAATGAAATTGGCTGTGCATTTTTTAAATGAGTAAATCCAGGCATAATTGTATAAACATTTTTTTCAGCTAAGTTAACAAAATGCTTATTTAAATTTTTTAATACTTCAATCAGTTCAATTGTAGATTTTCTCATCCATAATTTTAAATCAGTTAAAACCTGGTCATTTCTAGATCTAGCAGAATGCATGAAACCTGCATCTTCACCAATAATATCATATAATCTTTTTTCTATGTTCATATGAATATCTTCATATTCAGTTCTAAAAATGAATTTTTTTTTTTTAATTTCATTTTCAATTTTTTTTAAACCCCAAATTATTTTATTTTTAATTTTAAAAGAGATTATTTTTTGTTTACAAAGCATTTCCACATGAGCTATTGATCCATCTATATCTTCTTTAAATAATCTCTTATCTACTTCGATAGAAGACCCCACTTTTTGGAATAAAGATGAGGTTTTTTTGTTAATTCTGGTACTCCAAATAGATTTTATTTTTTTCTTCATATTGGTTATTTATATACTTTAGATTTAAATAATCTAAAACTTTAATTGAAATATAAGAAAGCATTAATTGATTGTAAGACATTTTTTTAATAAAAAAACATAATAAATTAAATATGAAATTTTGCCTTGAAACAGTAGTAATCAATCCTGAAAATAATGTAGAAATTAAAAATGCAGTAATTTTGCTTCATGGTTATGGTGGAGATGGCAAAGATATAAGCATACTTACACTCAACTGGAAACGTTTTATGCCTAATACTGTATTTTTATGTCCTAATGCACATGAGAAATGTGAAATTAATCCAAACGGCTACCAATGGTTTGATTTATCAAAAGAAAACGAAGAATATATTCTTGATCAATCTTTAAAAGCAGAAAAAAAGTTAAAAGAATTTATTGATCAGGTAAAGACTGTATATAGATTAGGTAACTCAAAAATATGTTTATCCGGTTTTAGTCAAGGGTGCATGTTAGCAATCAATATTGGTTTAATTGAAAATGAACCATTTAGTTGTGTAGTTGGTTTTTCCGGAAAAATAATTAATAAGAATAATCTTGCATCAAGAATAATTTCAAAAACTAAATTTTTACTATTACATGGCGATATGGATCAGGTAGTTTCACCGAGTAATTTGTTAGAAGCAAAAGATTTTTTGGAAAGAAACAAAATTGAAGTAGAAACTAATATGTTACATAACTGTGAACATCATATTTCAACCGAAGCTTCGAGTTTTGCTCTAAAATATATTAAAAAAAACTTAGGTTATTAATTTTTTTTTAAAATAATTTGTCAGGTTGATATTAATTTGCAATTAGGCTAGACTTAATTAACTTATGACAATTGATCAAACATTATCACTTGAAAAATGCCCAGCGCTTGTTTTAAATGCTGACTATAGGCCTTTAAGTTATTACCCGTTATCTTTATGGAGTTGGCAAGATTCAATAAAATCTGTTTTTTTAGATAGAGTTTCGATAGTGAGTTATTATGATAGAGTTATAAGAAGTCCTTCATTTAGCATGAAACTTCCAAGTGTTATTGCTCTAAGAAGTTTTGTAAAACCGCAAACCAACCCTAGCTTTACAAGATTTAATGTATTCTTAAGAGATAAGTTTAGTTGTCAATACTGCGGTAGTAAAAAAGAATTAACATTTGACCATCTATTACCAAGATCAAAAGGAGGCAAAACAGACTGGGACAATGTAGTAACAGCTTGTTCTTGTTGTAACGTTAAAAAAGGTGGAAGATTATTATCTAAATCTGGAATGATGCTAAATCAATTACCATTTCGTCCTTCTACTGAAGATTTGCATAAAAATGGAAAAAATTTCCCTCCCAATTTTTTACACAAAAGTTGGTTAGATCATTTGTATTGGGATGTTGAATTAGAGCCTTAAAATTTATATTTCTTTTGAAATATTAATTGCAAATCTTGATCCTGTCTTAATAATTTTATCAAAAAATGAATATAAACCTTCTTTAGTAGCTCCTTCTTCATATGCAATATTTTTATGATTAATTTCATCAGCTCTAAACTTAGTGATTTTTTTTTTAAGTTTTTCTTCATCTTTTTTTAATTCATTTAATTGACTTTGATAATGTCCATCAATTACTTCTTCAACTGATGCTGTACATAGCATTGCAGCTTTTTTACCCAAAATTACACTTCCAAATCCTAAACTAACTCCTAACAAATCCCACAGAGGAAGAAAAATTGTTTTTTTAATTCTTCTTTTTTTAATTTCATTTTCAAAGTATTCACAATGCTCTTTTTCATGTTCTTTCATTTCTTTTATGGTTTTTTCTAATTTTTCATCCTTAACCAAAGTATTTAAAGCTAACAGTTGTCCTTCATATATTTTTATTGCTCCACGTTCTCCAGCATGATCGACTCTTATTATTTGCTCTAATTTTTTTTTATTTGTTTTTTTCATTGTGAATTATTTTAAGATATATAATTACAAATAAAGAAGAAATAATCATATTTATAGTCGCAAGTGACATGCCTAATATTTTAAAACTCACGTTTTTACAACTAATAACCTCATTTTGAAGGCTATTTAGTATTTCGGATTTATCCAATAAATTAATGTTTTTATTTGTGCATCCAGAAAATTCTTTAAAAAATTCATTTTCAATACCCACATGATAACCTGAGATTACAAAACTAATTACAAATATTAATGTAAGTAATTTTACCCACAATATGTTGTTGGGAAAATAGTATCCTAAAAATGATATAAAAATTGCTACTAGATAAGGAAATCTTTGATATATACAAAGTTTGCACGGTTTTATTTCAATTATATGTTCAATATAAATTGCAGTTATTAATGATAAAATAGACACTATTAATGTAATCAAAAAAAATGATTTAATATTAAAAATGTTTTTCATAAGTTAAAAAAAATTTTTTAAAAAGTAGTAAATAAAAGTAGCAAATAAAATAATTAAAATTGAAAATATTATTGAAATCTTAATCAATTTTTTTTCTATTAACTTCTTCATCGTATTTCCAAAATTTCCAATAAGAAATGCGATTAAAAAAAACCTCGATCCTCTGGTTATTAAACTTACGGTTATAAAAAGAAATAAATTAAAATGTACAAATCCACTGGTAATTGTTAAGAGTTTAAATGGTACAGGACTAAAACCCGCAACTGCAAGAAGTGTAATCCATGCTAATAATCCCCCTTCTGAGGATACTTTATCTTTCAAAAAGGAAACATTATCTACACCATATAACTCAAATATTATAACACCTATTTCGTTAAAAAAAACATAACCTATAAAATAACCTAGACACGCACCTAAAACAGAAAATGTTGTAGCTACCAATGCTATTTTAAACCAATCGTTTTTTTTGGCTATAGTCATAGGAATAATTATAACATCTGGAGGTATGGGAAAAATAAAACTCTCAATAAAAGATATAATAGCTAAAAAAAATTTTGATTTTTTGTGAGCTGCTAATTCAATTGTTTTTTTATAAATCTTCTTTATCATTTAAATTGTTTTATTATCATATTTTTACTTATACAATTACTATTAAAAAAATGTTTAAAAGGGCGAATGGCGGAACTGGTAGACGCGTTGGACTCAAAATCCAATGGTAGCAATACTGTGAGAGTTCGATTCTCTCTTCGCCCACCAAAAAAATATGAACTTAGATAAGTTTAACAGTTTAATTGAATTATTTTTTTATCAGGCAGATAAACAAAATTCTGATGATGTTTTATTACATTGGCTCAATCCAAATAACAAAAAAATTTATACATGGGGACAAGCTAAAAAAAATATATTTAAAATATCTAAAAAAATTAAAGAATATATTAAGGAAGGAGAAAGATGTCTTTTAGTTTCAGAAAATAGGCCTGAATGGTTCATCTCAGATCTGGCAATAATTTTGTCAGGAGGCATAACTGTACCAGCATATACTACTTATACTGAAGATGATTATAGATATTTAATTGAAGATTGTGAACCTTCAGTCGTTATTGTTTCCAATAATGATATGCTTAAAAAATTAAATAAAATTATTAATGAAAAAAATTTTATAAAAAAAATTATTACTTTTGATAAAGTAGATATAGCTATTAATGATTTAGAAATAAAAAATAAAGAGCAATACATTGATTTCGACTCAATTATAAAAAATGATTTATCTGATACAACGGAAATACAAGAAAATAATTTAAAAAGATCTTCACCTGCTTGTATAATTTATACTTCAGGAACTGGCGGCAATCCAAAAGGAGTAATTTTAAGTCACGGTGGAATACTTAATAATATTGAAGGAGCTTGCGAAATTCTAAAACCTCTGATTGATGAGAAACCAGTTTTTTTAACTTGGTTACCTCTTTCACATTCATATGAACATTGTGTTCAATTTGTACAATTAGCCGTAGGTGCAAAAGTTTTTTACGCTGAAAAAATAGAAAAACTTTTAGAAAATATATCAGAGGCTAAACCTACCATTATGACAGCTGTTCCAAGATTTTACCAAAATTTATATAACAAAATAAATCTTAATTTAAAAAAACAAACTGGTTTTAAAGCTAAACTAATTGATGCAACAATTCGATTAGGCAAAAAAAGATTGCTAGGTAAAAAAATGACTTTTATTGAAAAATTAATAGACTCATTAGTTGACTTATTGGTAAGAAAAAAAATAAAAAAACAGTTTGGTGGTAATTTAAAAGCTTTTGTTTCTGGAGGAGGAGCCTTAGATAGAGAAATAGGAGAATTTCTTAATTCTATAGGTCTACCAACTCTTCAAGGATATGGTTTAACAGAAACATCTCCTGTAGTTAGCTGCAACCCAATACATAAGATAAAGGTAGAAACCGTAGGGCCACCTTTTAAGGGCAATCAAGTTAAAATTGCAGATGATGGAGAAATATTAGTTAAGGGAGAAAATGTAATGCTAGGGTACTGGAATAAAAAAGAAGAAACAGAAAAAATTATAATAAATGGTTGGTTGCACACAGGCGACATTGGAGAAATAAATCCAGAAGATGGTTATTTGAAAATAACAGATAGAAAAAAAGATATTATTGTTAGCGCAGGAGGAGATAATATTTCACCAGCTAAAATTGAAAATATGATCACAAATGAATTAGAAATCGATCAATGTATGGTTTATGGCGATAAAAAAAACTATTTAGTAGCATTAATAGTTCCTAATAAAGAATTTTTAAAAGAAAAAGAAAAGATAAATAAAATTATGGAAAATATAAATAAAAAATTAACTTTAGTAGAAAAAATAAAAAAAATTCACTTAATAGATGAAAATTTTTCTATTGAAAATGGTTTATTAACACCAACAATGAAAGTAAAAAGAAAAAAAGTTACTGAAAAATATAAAAAACAATTAGAAAAACTTTATTAATTTTGTTTTTAAAAACTGTATATTAATCGCTATTTACTTATCTTTTTTTTAATTTTTTTTTTTTAATTAAAAAAATAATTTTTTAAATTTAATATCTAAAATTAAACATTTGACATAACTAAACAAAAAAAATAAAAATAAACTAATTTACGAATCAAATGATTCGTTTAACAAATAAGGGAGCTAAAGATGGCTAAAAGAAGAAAAAAAGCTAAAAAAAAAGCTAAAAAGAAAGCTAAGAAAAGAAGAAGAAGAAGATAAATATTTCTTTCTTTAAAAACGCTTCTCATAACTTTTTGTGTGAGAAGCGTTTTTTTTTAATCCTCGTCTTCTACTGTGGCTCCCGGTGATGTCTCTACAGTTTGATCGTCAGCCACCTCTGTATCTGTTATTTTCGATTTTTGAGGTTTTGTTTCTGGTGTAGATCCTGGTGTGACTAAGTTTCTTTTTAATGCTTTATCTAATTTTTTTTGAGTATCTTCATGTGAAATTTTTAAAACAATTTGAAACTCGTTTAAAATTCTTTCATAAGCTTTTTCAAATAATTGCCTTTCGCTGTAAGACTGGTCAACCATGATGTCATCACCTTTATTTAAATCTCTTACAACTTCGGCTAACTCATATACTTTTCCTGAATTTATTTTTTGTTCATATTCTTGTGCTCTTCTGCTCCACATCGATCTTTTAATTTTTGGTTTACTTTTTAATATGTAGATAGATTTGTTAACCTGATTAATTGTGGATAAAGGTCTTAAATGTGATTGTTTATTTATAGGAACAAATCCTTCTGCCTTATCTTTTTCAAATTTTACAATATAACATTGAACTTCTATTCCCCCAATAGTCACAGTGTCAATTCTTAATATTTTTCCAACTCCATGTTTTGGATACACAACATATTGATTTGGTTTATATTCCTTTTTTTGAGATTCTTGTTTTTTTATTTTTTTTATTTCTGGTTTTTGGTCTGTACTTTTTAAAACTCTAAATTTTTCGTTTGGTTTTGTGGATGTATCTTTTCTAACTTTTTTTAAAGCTATTTTTTTTTCTGCAACTTTTTTAATTTTAACTTTTTTAACTTTTTTAATTTTTTTTTTAACTTTAATTTTTGTTTTTTTTTTAAATGTTTTCTTTAAAATATTTTTTATATTTATCTTTTTCATCTTTGTATTTTTCGTTATCTTTTGGTGGATCTTTTTTCTCTGAAATATTTGGCCAAATTTCTGAATATTTTGTATTTATTTCTAACCATTTTTCTATACCATTATTAGTGTCAGGTTCTATTGCGTCCACTGGACATTCAGGTTCGCAAACGCCACAATCTATACACTCATCAGGTTTAATTACAAGCATATTTTTTCCCTCATAAAAACAATCCACAGGACAGACTTCCACGCAGTCCATAAGTTTACATTTAATACATTTTTCATTAACTATGTAAGTCATTTTAAATTTTCATTATAAATTTTATTTTTTATATCTCCTAAAGTTTTTGAGTCTATATACAATAATCCAGCTAATCTACGCATTAAACTAGCTTCATAAAGGTCCACATTTTTATCGGAATAAATAATTCTCCAAAGTGTCTCAATTAATTTTATTTTTAAATTTTCTTCAAGGTTTTTAACAGTTTTAGTAAAATCTAATATTTGATTTGAGTCATTATCTAATTTCTCAGCATCTTCAATAATATCTTGAGCTTTTATGTTATTATTAGATATTTCTTCAATAGTTCTTTTAATTATTTCCTTTTCTTTTTCGGTATAATTTTCATCTATTTTTGCCACATGTATTAATAAAGCAGCTATATTTAAGAATTTTTCATCTTTTTTTATTTCTTTATCATTTTTTTTTTTAAAAATGTTAATCATTTAAATTGAATTTCCTTAAGTTTATTGAACGGATTATTAAAAAATTCTTTCTTAGAGTTTTCTTTTTTAAATTTTACTTTTTTAGGAGAATATTTAAGAAAAATCTCTTCTTTTTTGTTGAAGTGTTTATAATCCATCAATTCTATTAACTTTAAAAAATTTTCTTTATTGCAACCTAACAAATTAAGCATATCAGGAGTTAACTTTATTTCTTTATTTTCAGTTTTATTACTTTCAATCAATTTCACAAATAGCCTATCTAAGATATCAATTCTTATATATAAGTTCTTAAAGTTTTCAAAACCACAAATTAACATTAATTCTTTGTTAATTTTTTCATTTATAGGTAAAAAATTTAATCCAAATTTAGGAGAAATAAAGTTTATATTTTTTTGGTAAAAATTTTTCCATAAAATCAATCTTAATTTGACTGCGTCTGGTTTAAAAAGTTTAAATAAAAAAATATGGTATCTTCCAAATTTTACTCCATATTTTCTTAAAACTTTTCTGTCTTCGTTATTTAATTTTTTTATTAAGTCAACTGACTCACTTCTTTTTACAACCCCATTATTTTCATAAAGTTGGTATGCTAATGCCCTAATATTTGAATTTTTTTCATTAATTAATTTAAGATCAAATAGATTTTTTAATGTTTCTTTTATTTTATCTTCTAACCAATTATTTAAAAATTCAATTAATTTCTTTTTATCTTCTAATTCTATAATATCATCTACAATAATTTCAATTTTTGGGGATAAATAATCTTTTCCAGGTGTTATTATAGCGATAGGATTGTTCTGCCAGATTATTTTAAAATTATCTTCTAATATAACCATTTTGGTTTCAATTATTTCATTTATTCTTTTAGAAAATTCCGGACCTATATTTTGTCTCGCTGCTTTTTTTAGTGATTTTATATCGGTATCTAAAGTATTACTTTTTAAATCAAGATTAAGTTTAAGGCCAATAATTTCTCCAATATATTGATTATCTATTATAACTTTTTTTTGATCAACTATTTTAGTTTCTAATTTTGAATCTTGTTTTAGTCCTCTAGCTAATATACTAGCTCTTTTATCAATAAAAGTTTTTGTCAATTCTTCATGCAATCTATCAGAAAGTTTATCTTCCAAATATTTAGTTCTTTCTATCCAATAATCTTGATTTTCTACCCAATTAATTTTATTTGCAACATATGACCATGTACGAACATTAGCTATTCTGTTTGACAATGAGTCTACGTTCCCTTCAAGATTATCAAGTGATTTCAACTGTTTTTTCATATAATCACTCGGAACCTTCTCACTTTTACTAGTTAAAAATTCAAAAACTTTAATCACAACTTGTAAATGATGACCATATGTTTTTTTTACAAAATCTGGAATTTGACAACATTCCCACAATTTTTTTAAATTAACAAAGCTATTTTGAATTTTATATTTTTCTTTATCTTTTATTAAAAACTTTAAAACCTTTTCATCTTCACATTCATTAATTCTTCTTAACCAATTAGCTGGCGGCTTGACTTCTAGTGATTTTACTAAATTATCAGTAGATGAAAAATTTAAATCAAAATTTCTCCAAAAAATATTTCTTATTTCTTCAAATTTATGTCCTTCAATAAGTTCTACATCTTCAGAATTAATTTGATCACACTCACCTGTAATCCCAAACAAACCATCACTTAAAAATCTACCTGCTCTTCCAGCAATTTGGCCTATTTCAGACAGATTTAATCTTCTAGATTTTTTTCCATCAAATTTTTTTATACTAGAAAAATAAACATTATTTATATCCATGTTTATACCCATTCCAATAGCATCAGTTGCTACTAGATAATCCACATCACCTGATTGATACAATTCTACTTGTGCATTTCTTGTCCTTGGACTCAGTGAACCCATTACAATTGAAGCACCTCCTTTTTGTCTTCTTATCAATTCAGCAATTGCATAAACTTCTTCAGCAGAAAAACCTATAATTGCACTTTTTCTATCAATTCTGGATATTTTTTTGTGTCCAGTAAATGATAGTTTAGACAATCTTTTCTTATTGACAAATTCTGTATCTTCATCAAGATTTTCAATAATTTTTTTAATTGTGTGAGAACCTAAAAACATAGTTACTTTTGTACCTCTTAAATTCAATAGTCTTTCAGTAAATATATGACCTCTTTCATGGTCCGAGCACATTTGAACTTCATCTACAGCAACAAATTCCAAATTTTTATCTACTGGCATCGACTCAACAGTACATAAATAATATTTTGCATTAGCTGGTATAATTTTTTCTTCACCAGTAATTAAAGCCACTTTTTCTTGACCTACTCTTTTTACAACTTTGTCATAAACTTCTCTAGCAAGCAGCCTTAGAGGAAAACCAATCATACCATCATCAAATGAGAGCATGGTCTCAATTGCTTGATAAGTTTTTCCAGTATTTGTAGGTCCTAGTACCGCCGTGATTTTATTTTTTATCATTTCTATTATTAGTATGTATTTTTTTTACCCTACTATATCTTGTTATAGTTTAAGAACAAAAATGGACTAAAACATGACCGAATCAGTGAAGAAAAAGTTCTCATTTTGAAATTTTATCAAATGAACAGTAACATAAATAATAATAATTCAATATATTTTTTTTATGACTAAAAAATTATGGGAAGCATCTGGCGATATAAAATTAAAATCTAATTTATTTAAATATGAAAAATTTTTATCAAACAATTATAATTATAAAATATCTAAAAAATATTCAAAATTATTGAAATGGACTTTAAAAAATCCTAGAAAATTTTGGAGTTCTATTTGGGATTTTGCTAATGTTAAAGGATATAAAAAATTAAGATTTAATTTCTCAGGCAATATTTTTAAACATAAATTTTTAATAAATTCTAAGTTAAATTTTGCAGAAAATTTACTTTCAAAAAAAGACGATACCAAAGCCTTAACATTTATAAGTGAAAATGGTTTTAAGGAATATAGAAGTTGGAGAGATCTAAACATGAACACTTACAAAGTATTTAATTTTTTTCAATCAATTGGAGTAAAAAAAAATGATAGAGTAGCTGCTTACTTGCCTAATATCATTGAAAGTGTAGAAAGTTTTTTGGCAACCTCAGCAATGGGAGCTATTTGGTCTTCATGTTCTCCAGATTTTGGAACCCATGGAGTCATTGAAAGATTTTCACAAATTAAACCAAAAATATTAATTATTGCAGATAGATACTATTACAATGGAAAAGAAATAAATATTATTAATAGACTTCCTATAATTTTAAAAAAGATAAAATCAATTAAGAAGGTTTTAATTATAAACTATCCCGGACAGAGTTATCTAAAATTTAAGAAGATTAAAAAACATCAGATATTTTTTTGGAAAAATATAAAAAATTACAAGACAAAGGTAATCAACTTCAAAAAGTTTGATTTTGAACATGATTTAGCAATATTATATTCCAGTGGTACTACTGGCAAACCCAAATGCATATGTCATCGTGCCGGAGGTGTTTTGTTGCAGCATTTAAAAGAACATCAGCTACATTGTGAAATTAACCCAAAAGATAATATTTTTTATTTTACTACATGTGGCTGGATGATGTGGAATTGGCTTATAAGCTCTCTTGCATCAAAAGCATCAATTGTTTTATTTGATGGATTTCCAATGTATAGAAAAAAAGACTTATTATTTGAAATCATTGAAAAAGAAAAAATTACACTTTTTGGAGTTAGCGCAAAGTATATTGATACTTTAAAAAAATTAAATTTTTCTACAAAAGTAAAATTTAAACTTAAAAATCTTAAAACTATTTGTTCAACAGGATCTCCATTATCTGAAGACGGATTTGATTATGTTTATAAAAATATTAAAAAAAATGTACATTTAGCATCAATATCAGGGGGCACCGATATTGTGTCATGTTTTGTTTTAGGAAACATATACAATCCAGTTGTGAGAGGAGAAATTCAGAATAACGGACTTGGCATGGATGTAGATATTTTTAATGAAAAAGGCAAATCTATATTAAATAAAAAAGGTGAATTAGTTTGTAAAAATTCATTTCCTTCCATGCCGAAAAAGTTTTGGAATGATGAAAAAAATTTAAAATATAAAAAGGCATATTTTAATAGATATAGAAATGTATGGCATCATGGAGACTACGCAGAAAAAAAAAAAACTGGTAGTTATATAATTTATGGAAGATCAGATGCCACTTTAAACCCAGGTGGAGTTAGATTAGGTACCTCAGAAATCTATTCTGTTGTGGAAAGATTTAAAGAAATAAAAGAGGCAATTGTTGTAGGCCAAAACTGGGATAACGATGTTAGAATAATTTTATTTGTTGTTTTAAATGAACCATTCACACTCGATAAAATTCTTATAGAAAAAATTAGAAAGTTGATTAAAAAAGATGCATCCCCAAGACATGTGCCGTCAAAAATATTAAGTGTATCTGATATTCCAAGAACCAAAAATGGAAAAATTGTTGAATTAGCTGTAAAAAGTATAATAGATGGTAGTAATGTTAAAAATATTCAGGCTTTAGCAAACCCAGAGGTATTAAAAGAGTTTAAGAATTTAGAGGAATTAAAAATTTAAATGATTAAAGAAGTAGTAAAAAATTTAAAAATATCATCAACCTTAAGAATAAATGAGATATCTAAGGAATTGGAATTGCAAGGAAAACAGATTTTTAAATTTGGTTTTGGTCAATCTCCTTTTGAAATACCAGAGGATGTTAATTTAGAATTAAAAAACAATTCTTTTCGAAATAAATATTTACCTATGCAAGGCTTGCTTGAATTAAGAGAAGTAATAGCAAAATTTGAGTCATCTAGGAAAAATTATAACTATAAAGCCGATAATATTTTAATAGGACCTGGCACTAAAGAATTAATGTTTTTATTACAAATACTTTTTGATGGTGAGGTTATATTACCTATTCCTAGCTGGGTATCATACGAACCACAAGCAATTTTAGGAAGAAACAAAGTTCATTGGTTAGAAACTAATAGAGAAAAAAATTGGTTTCCAACTTCTGAAGACATCGAAAAGATTATTTCAAAAAATAGAGATAAAAATTATTTATTATTTTTAAATTCACCTAATAATCCATCAGGACAAATTTGTGAAAACTTAGAAGAAATAAGTAGAATTGTTAAAAAAAATAATATTTTAGTTTTGTCAGATGAAATCTATGCAGAATTATCATTTGATGATACTTTTAAATCTATTTCAAATTATTGTCCTGAACAAACAATCATAAGCAGTGGCCTTAGTAAATGGTGTGCAGCAGGTGGATGGAGATTAGGACACTTTGTTATTCCTAATGAATTAACTAAATTGAAAAATTCATTAAAAGTTCTTGCAAGTGAAACATTTTCATCAGTTAGCGCCCCAATTCAGTATGCAGCTATTGCAGCCTATCAAAATGACCATAGTAATTATTTAAATAATTCAAGAAAAATCCTTAAGTTAGTTGGAGAATATGTCTATGAGAACTTAAGATCCAATAAAATTTTAATTAATAAACCTCAAGGAGGCTTTTATATAATGCCTGAATTTTTGGATATGAAGTTTAAAAACTCAGAAGAAATGTGTGCAAATTTATTGGATAATACGGGAGTTGCACTATTACCAGGATCAGACTTTGGTTTTCCTAAAAACAAACTTATTACTAGATTAAGTTTTACTGATTTTGATGGAAAAAAGTTCATGGATAATTTGTCAAATCAAAATAAATTAGATAATAAATTAGTTCAAAAATTTGCACCAAAGATTGTGGAAGGCACAAAAAGACTAAAAGCCTGGGTTGAATCGACTTAATTTTTTTATAGACTCATCCCCAAAGTTTTGGTTAGAATCGTTCTAAAATAACAATAGCGGAGGGGAATATGAAAAAAATACTTACTTCCTTATCGAGTGCTCTTTTGATTTTTATAGCATCGTTGTCATTTACAACAGTTGCAAAATCTGCAGAGTTTTTCACGATAGGAACGGGCGGACCAACTGGAGTTTATTTCCAAACTGGAAACGCAATTTGTAAAATGTTGCATAAATCTGCAATAGCAAAAGAACATGGAAGAAAAAAAGGTATAGATAAAGCTTACAGATGTACAGCTCCATCAACTGGTGGATCAAATTATAATATTGGTCAAATCAAAGATGGTGAATTTCAATTTGGTGTAGCTCAGTCTGACTGGCAATTTCATGCTGTTAATGGTTCAAGTAAATGGGAAGGAAAACAGTTTAAAGGATTAAGAGCTGTTTTTTCAGTTCACAATGAACCTTTTCAAATTTGGGCTAGAAAAAAAGCAAAAGTTAAAGACTTTAATGGTTTAAAAGGAAAAGTTGTTAACATAGGTAACCCTGGTTCTGGTCAAAGAGGAACAATGGAAGAGCTTATGAAAGCAATGGGAGTAGATAATAGTTACTTTAAATCTGTAACTGAACTTACTTCATCTGAACAAGTTAAAGCACTTTGCGATGGTAAAATAGATGCTTTTGGATATTCAGTCGGATTTCCAAATGGCGCTATGGAACAAGCTGCTACTTGTGGAGCTAAAGCATTGCCAATTAATTTAACAGGTGGACCTGTTCAAGGTCTAATTGATGGTGCAGATTATTATGCTTCAGCAACAATACCTAAAGGCACATATACTGGACAAAAAAAAGATGTAACTACTTTTGGAGTTAAAGCTACTGTAGTTACCAGTAATGCCGTTGAAGCAGATCTTGTTTATTTAGTGGTAAAAGCAGTATTTGAAAATTTTGATGATTTTAGAAAACAACATCCTGCTTTTGCACCTTTAAAAAAGGAAGATATGATAGCTGATGGTTTATCAGCACCTTTACATGAAGGCGCAGTTAGATACTATAAAGAAGCTGGATTAATGTAATAAAAGTATATTAAATTAAATTTAAAAGGCCCAATATATTTATTGGGCCTTTTTTTTGTAGTAAAGTACTCTTCACAAATGAATCAAAAACCTGAATCAAAGATTGAAAGTAAAATTCATGAGGATTTATCCCCGACTAGAAATCTTACAGGCCTACATTTAAAAATTGTTGCAACCATCGCTATCATTTGGTCTTTGTTTCAATTATGGTATGCATCTCCATTTCCATTCATGTTTGATTTTGGAATGTTCAAAGGTTTACCAGCAAGAGCTATACATTTAGGTTTTGCATTATTATTAGCATTTTTAATATTTCCTATTTCAAGATCAAAAAAAATTACAATCATAGATGTTTTAATAAGTGTAATAGGAGCTTTTTGCTGTCTTTATATTTATTTTTTTTATGATCAAATGGTAGATAGAGGAGGTATTCTTTTAAAAATTACATTAGGAGAATATATTATACCAATAGAGTTAATTATTGGATCGATTGGAATTTTGATTTTACTCGAAGCAACTCGGAGAGTAATTGGAATACCTTTAGTTGTAATTGCGGTTTGTTTTTTATTATTTTCGTATTTTGGACAATATGCACCAGATATAATTTCACATGGAGGACTTTCGTTAAAAAGACTTGTTGGATTTCAATGGTTCGATCAAGAAGCTATATTTGGAATTCCAATTGGAGTTTCAGTCGATTTTATATTTTTATTTGTTTTATTTGGCGCTCTCTTAGAAACTGCTGGTGGTGGACAATATTTTTTAAATTTAGCTTTTGCTATGGTTGGAAAAATGAGAGGCGGTCCTGCCAAAGCAGCTATTTTAGGATCTGGCATGACAGGCATGATATCAGGTTCATCGGTTGCTAATACAGTTACAACAGGAACTTTTACGATTCCTATTATGAAAAAAACTGGTTTTTCTAAAGAAAAAGCTGGTGCAATTGAAGTTTCATCTTCTGTAAATGGTCAAATAATGCCACCAGTTATGGGAGCAGCTGCATTTGTTATGGCAAGTTTTATAGGAGTTACTTATTTTGAAGTCGTTAAACACGCCTTTTTGCCTGCTGTTATATCTTATATTGCTTTATTTTATATTTCTCACCTTGAAGCTTTAAAATTAAATCTTAAAGGAATGGAAGAAAAAGATGTACCAAATTTAAAGAAGACTTTTTTTTCAGGTTTACATTTTCTAATTCCAATTTTTGTTTTAATATATTTGTTGGTTTATCTAAGATTTACTGCTGCGTATTCAATATTTTATGCAACAAACGCTCTCATTTTAGTAAATTTAATAAATATATTAATCAAACAAAGAAATTTTAAAGAAGCATTAAAAGTTTGGTTCAATCAAACTATAGTGGGATTTCAAAAAGGAGCAATAAATATGGTTGCTGTAGGAATTGCTATAGCGACCGCGGGTGTTATCGTAGGAGCAGTAGGATCCACAGGTTTAAGTACAAATTTAATTATAGTTATAGAATCTGTTGCTAGAGACAATGTTATAATTTTAATATTGTTAACTATAGTTTTGTGTTTGTTATTAGGAATGGGGCTTCCAACAACTGCAAATTATGTTGTTGTAGCATCATTAATGGCGATGGTTTTAGTTGATGTAGGAAATGCCTCTGGATTTATCTTTCCAATTATTGCTGTCCATTTGTTTGTATTTTATTTTGGATTAATGGCTGATGTAACACCACCTGTAGGTCTTGCTTCTTATGCTGCAGCAGGTATTTCAGGAGGAGATCCGCTTAGAACTGGAGTACAAGCTTTTTGGTACAGTTTAAGAACAGGTATTCTTCCTATAGTTTTTTTATTTAATCATGAACTACTTTTAATAGGAGTAGATAATATCTGGCATGCTTTGATAGTAATTATAACTTCTTTAGTTGGAATATTAGTTTTTACAGCAGCTACCCAAAGGTGGTTTTTTAGCAAACTTCAGTGGTATGAAATTATCATTTTTTTAGTTATTTCAATATCATTTTTATCGCCTGAGTTTGTTCTTAATAAATTTTATCCAAAATATGATTATAAGAATTTTGAAAATATTAAATCAATAAGTTTAGAGCCAAACAGAGAAGTACATTTAAAAGTAACCAGACCAAGCGAGTATGGTGAACGATATAAATTATTTGTTATTAAAAAAAATAGTTTTGAAAAAAATTTTAATTTAGAAGACTACGGAGTTAATTTAATAAAAGAAGAAAATAGAATTATAGTTGATACAATTAAATGGAATGGCTTAGCAAAAAAACAAGGGTTTGAAATGGGAGATATTATTAGTGAATTTAAGATAGAAAATTTAGATAGACCAAATAAAGCTATTGTTTATCCATTTGCCACAATACTGTTAATTATTTTTGGATATTTAAATTATAGAAGAAAAATTATTATTTAAGAATTTTCCAAATTCCAGAAGCAGAAGCTATTATTTTTTTATTACTTTTAAGATGGCATATTAAAAATACCATAGACTTTGTTCGCTTTAAAACTTTTACAAAACCAATAATTTCATCATCCAGTTTAGTTGAAGCAATAAAATTTATATTCAAAGAAATTGTAACACAACGTGAACTTCTAGATGCTCTAAATGCAGCTGTTCCTGCACCAGAATCTATAATAGAAGAAATATAACCTCCATGAGTAATTCCAGCAGTATTTAAATGAGTTTTTTTAATTTTCGTTTTGAATTCAAATTGATTTTTAGAAAGCTCTCTAAATAATAATCCACCATTATGCTTCATAAAACTAGATTTAATACTTATTTGTTCGAATTTTTTATTCATTATCTAAATCGTTAATGATATTATTATAAGGATAACTAAAACTATTATAAAAAAATATATAACAGCTTTTTGTAAAGATATTTTCATATTTATTTCATATTTTGGCGCGCCTGCTAGGAGTTGAACCCAGAACCTCCTGGTCCGTAGTGAAACGCTCCGCACGATGCCCTTTTTAACAATAGCAAGAAACTAAATCTTTTCAACAGAAAGAAGAGGTTTAGAGGTATGCACGATTCACCGTTTGTTCACGACTCATCGAGTTCCGATAGAGTTCCGAACATGATTCAGATTGCCGCTAGAGTTCCCGTAGAGTTCCGAAATGAGTTCCCGTTTTTCACTTTGGGAATCCTATTTAGAACACCTCATCTTTTACTCGTGATAACAAAAACAAAAAACGAAAGGACTATTAATGAAACACGATAAACAAGAGAGAAAAAAATATACGGACGCAATGATTAAAAAATTGCATCCTAAAAATCAGAGATATTATCTTCTAGATTCTGAATGTATTGGATTGAGAATATATGTTCAGATTACTGGTGAGAAATCATTTTACTTGCAGCGATATATTTCTGAATACAAATATAGCAAGAGAACAAAGATCGGTGATTTTCCTGAGATGTCAATTACTCAGGCCCGTAAGTTAGGTGCCATGATTAAAGCTGATAATGTTCAGGGCAAAGATCCAATACTTGCTAAAGCTGCTCGACAAAAAGAAAAAACTCTAGGTGATATTGTTGAAGAGTTTGAGAAAAAGAAACTGGATGCAAAAACAAGTTCTAGAAATAAAAGAAACCTTGATGATGAGATCGGTCAAATAGGCGCTTATATTTATGGAACTAGCAACGATGCTGGTATTCAGAAACTTTGGAAAAAATATCCCGATGCTATGAACATTAAATCGAAGAGATTGAGTGATATAACAACGGAAGATATCTTTGAATATCACGGAGCAATAACATCAAGGACCAAATATTCTGCAAATAGAATGGTTCGTTTAATTCGTAAATATTATAATTACGCAATGCGAAAGAATTATTTTATTGGCAAGAATCCCGCATCAATGCCGAAGAAAGAATTGAATGTAGAAGAGAAAGATCATTACGATTACTACAATACAAAGGCGATGAAAAAGCTGATTACGCAGCTTATAAAATTCAGAAAGAAACCTGAATTCAGAGTTCCTTGTAACGCAATTCTTGCAGCGTTGTATTGCGGCGGGCGCCCACAATCAGAGGTGTTTAATTTAACTATCGATCAAATTGATTTAGATAAAAAATTAATTCACTATAAAAAATCTAAAGTTGGACAATGGTCTAGACCGATCAACGATACAATGATTGAACATTTAAGATACATCATTGAATTGAGATCGAATGCTGATCCGGTTCACTATTACAAGAAAGATGATTTAAGACATAAATATCTTTTTCCTAATTGGCGAATGGGACAAATGCGTAGAACCAAAAGAGGATTGAAACCTTGTAAATTAAAACACATCTTTGAAGTTAGAAAACTTTGGAAAAAAATCAAAGAAGCTGCTGGTGTTGAAGATAGAGACTTAAAATCTTTAAGACATACTTTTGCAGTTTTCAGTGTGAGTAGTGGAGTTAGTTTAAGAGCGTTACAAAAGATGCTTGGACACGCGACGGTTCAAACTACTGAAATTTATGCTGCTGCTGATCCTGAATTCTTGATGAATGAATCAGAGAAAATATCAAAGGCGTTTGCTGCATAATTAATTCTTGGTTCGTGGTCGAATAAAAGTTATTATTCGGCCATGGGCACTGACAAGAAATTGCGCGCTGCGTTAGCGTTAATCAAAAAACACGGATATAAAAAAGCAATCAAGAAACGGAAGCTTTCACATATTTATTTTAGACTTGGTTACTTGTTCGGATTTTATTCTACAAAAGTTTCTAAACCAATGACTAAAAGAAAAATTACTATGGCAGTTGCTAAATCAAAGATGCTTGATGAAGTGTTGGATAAATTTTTTAAAGGTAAGAAGAGAGCTGCGTTTGATGACAACGAAGATAAAAAATGGACCAACCTAACCGTGATAAAAGATATTCGAACCAACGGACAATTCAAAAGATATAAATTAGTTGAGAGACACATCGATAGGTTTTGGAATACTGAAACAATAAAAATTATTTTCGATCCTGACTATTTTCCAAAAAATAAATAGTTCCCGAAATTAAAAACGGGAAGTTAGTTTTCTGTTCTTTGCACTTGTTTGCATTTAAGGGCTAAGAATATGAAATTATTTTTTAAACCCAAAGAAGCCGCGGAGCGCTTATCAGTTTCAACAAGAACTCTTGCAAACAAAAGAGCTTTAGGTAACGGACCGCCATTTTTAAAAATGGACGGTGTTGTTAGATATCCGATTGACGGCTTGGAGAGGTTTATAAATAAAAACTTGCATCATAACGCTAGAGCTAACAACAACGCTGGCGGCAGAGTCAGCAATTACAAAAAAGATCAGAGGAAACCGTAATGAAGCGAGTTCAAAATCAATTACTAAATATTTTATCCAAATCAAATAAACCTGAGGACCAAAACATTGCAGTCAAATACATTGATTCAGTTGCAGCTCTTCATGGTGAGGGTGATCCAAATAAAATTATTGAGAATGTAAGATTACTTCCAAACGGTGAGATCAGGGGCGATGAAACTGAAAAGACTTACACAATGAAAGATGCGGTGAAGATGAATGACAAATACGATGAGCTTGCAAAAGCTGGTTACTTCAAGAGGAAAGATATCAAAGACGCATTAACAACATCGGAAGCTATAATTGCTATGAGTACCGGTTCAGATGCAGCTAGATTCCATAAGCAAGATCCAAAGTTAATTAAAGAATATAACGATCTGCGAAGAAGAGCAGCTAAAATTTTAAAAGAAGATAAGCGAAAAGAGTTACAAGAATTAAAAAATAAAAAGCTGGATAAAGTTGGACCGTTTGAAAAGATAATAAAGAAAATACAAAAGCCAAATAAAAAAGTTGCTTACACACCAAACAAACCAAGTGAAGCAAACGGGAAAGACGAATATCCAAATGTAATTCCTATTGGACCTATACCGCATGAAAAGCCGTGGTACGATAAACCAAAACCCGAAGATAAATCCTATCAGTTTAAATTTCCTAAAGCAGAGGACAACACCTTAGCCAAGTTGCAGCTCGTAAATGATTTAGAAAATGCCGTTGAAAGAACTTCAGGAATTGGAATGTTTGATAGGCGCGCTTATGCTAACGGTAGTAACGGCAGCACTAAACCGCTTGATGATAAGCGACCGTTCACAACAAGAGTCGAAGAAATTTATAACATCCAATTGAGAGGCGATGAAACTTTCGGTGAGCTCTTAGAAATAATAAGGAAACTAAATGAAAAATAAAAAGAATAATTTTGGTACACCTCCCTATGAGAAATACCCAAACAGTAAAACTATACGCGCAGTCTTTTCAGGTCCAAAAAGAAAACCTAAAGAACCCGCAGTATGCGAACACAATCAAGTTGATTACAAAGCTATGAAAAATTTAACTTTGAGATCATTCACAATAATAGACCGCTTATCAAAAGCAGTTGTAATGCTGGAGGAAAGATTAAATGCGATTGAGAAAAGATAGAAACCCTAGATATGTTCTTGGATTAGAACTTGCAAAGACAAATAATAATTTAATCAAAGAAGTTTCGGATCATCTTTCAGAGTTACCGGAAATAAAAACAGAAATAAAACAATTATATAATTCAAATTTAAAAAGAACTGAAAATCTTACGGATGCTTATATTAGATTATCCGGAAGATATTGGGCGTTGATAACTAGACTAGAGAGCAGAGAAGCTAGATTAAATTTAGTTGAGCGCCAATTAAAAGATTATGTTCCCGATCACTGGTTATTCCAAGAAGATGAGGAACCTAATAACACGGAAGAAGAAGAACCTGAGCCCGTTACTTTGCGAACGGACAAAGATCAATTGGAGTTTGATTTTGGTTCTTTTCTAGAAACGAAACATTAAAACTTAAAAGGAGATTTATTATTATGTTCGATCCAAATAAACACAGAAAGACTGCCGCTAGACTTGCAACACTGGCAACAACCAAACCGCAAGAGTGGCAAATAAGAAAACCAAAGAACTCAGATTTTATTCAAATTTATGGCAATTCTATTGAGGATTTAGACATTGTGAATATGTATGAGCAGCGAGACGGCGGAGGAGCTATGAAAGAATGGTTAATCCAAGGTAAGGACGATGAGACAGATGAGAAAATTGTTCAGTTACTAAATCCCTCGCAAGTTAAATCTGCAATTGTTTGCCCATGCGTAATCGCAGCTAATATGCAAAGATTTATTTGGTTAGCAAAACAACCTAGTCCATTTTCAAATAGAGTTATGGAAGTTCACAATCAAATAAAAAATATTATTCCCGATGCACAAAAGCAATGGGTGAAAATATATTGGGATGATTCAATTAAAAGTTATATGCTAGAGCAACCCCGTGATCCGGAGGTCCTTGGACATCCTCAGTGGCCCGATAGTGATGAGATATTAAACCATTTAAAGAAATCTTTTGCTGAAAGAATAATTGATTCTACTGAACACGAAATTGTGAAGAGAACAATTGGTTTAATCAAATGAGTTTTCTTGAATACATTAAAACTAAATTCCGTGTCGTTGTTGTTGACACGGAGTTTCAGTCAGATGTTTCAAACACCTATTGCACTAAAGCTTTATGCGCAGTCTATAAAGATTTATCCACGGGACAAACATTAAAGATTTGGGATTATGGGCAACGAAACATGGCGCAACATCATTTTGATTTTGAAAAGACAATGTTCGTTTGTCATTACGCAAATGCAGAGGTAGGATATTTTTTAAATATGTTAATGGGCCGTCCGCCTTATGTGTTTGATTGTTGGACTGAGTTAGCAAAATTATATAAAGGCCGTTGGCCTGAGCTCTCGTTACTTGCTGCTGCAAGAGCTTACGAGTTCCCTCACCCTACTTCAAAAGAAGAAAAAGAATATTTTAGAGATATGTGTATTAAACAGAACACTTGGACCGAGAATGAAAGAGAAAAGATTTTAAATTATTGCGAAAAAGATGTGTTGATGTCGGAGCATGTATTCTATGGCTTGTTACAAGATTTAGAAAAAACTTGCGGCAACGATTATGAAACTTTATTGGAGCAAGCTTTGGAGCGCGGTCAATCAATGGCGTGTGTTGCTTCTGTTTTAAAAAATGGAATGCCCGTTGATGTAAAGCAAATGAAAACTTTTAATGATTATTGGCCCTTGGTAAAAGATTCTGTAATCCAAGAACTAAATCAATCACTTGGACTTTGGGACGAGAAATCAAAATTCTCACATCAAAAGTTTGAGCAGCTAGTAAGAAAATTAGATTTAATTACTGAATGGCCTAAGACACCAAAAGGAAAACTAAAAACTAATGGTGATACTTTCGATATTTTCAAAGAGACTTATCCCGATATAAAAGCTGTTTCAAAAGTATTTGATCTGAGTAACCAAACAAAACTAACAGAATTCAATGTTTCTGAGGATAATAGGTATAGGCCAAATGGCGGATTTAAAATGTTTGGCACGACTACTGGAAGATGCAATCCAAGTACCAAATGGATATTCGGAAATTCTAAATGGGCAAGAAACTTTTTAAGACCTAGTTATGGAAATGTTTTAGCTTATCTAGACTATAAATCAGAGGAACCATTTATAGCGGCGCAATTGAGTGGTGATGAAAATTTATTAGAAGCTTATAATTCAGGCGATATTTATTTACACACTGCAAAACTTGCTGGTGCTATTCCTGAGGATGCAACAAAACAATCTCATCCTGAACAAAGAAAAATATTTAAAGTTATTGTTCTTGCAAGTAACTATGGAATGGGAAGCCGCAGCATGGCTAAGAGTCTAAAGCAATATGGAATTACACAATCGGAAGCTGCTGGACTATTAAAAAAATATAAAGAAATTTATTCTAAATACTTTGAATGGAATGAGCAGCACTCGAACCACGCTCAAATGTTCGGAGTCATTTCAACACCTAACGGTTGGGACAGAAGATTTCCTAAAGATAAATTTATTAATCCAAGGTCGGTGATTAATTTTCCAATACAAGCAACGGCGGCGGATGTGTTGCGTAATGCATTAATAAGATTGTGTAACTCAAACATAAAAGTTTGCGCAATGATTCACGATGCATTTTTAATTGAATGCCCGATCCCTGAACATAGGGATATGATTAGAACTGCAAAGCAATGTATGATTGATGCTGCTCGACACATAGTAGGCGGTGAAATACAAGTTGATGCAGAACTACATCGAGGAAACTTTAAACAAGAACCTCAGGATCAGAAAATATTTGATTTAATATTTAACGAAATAGACAAATTCAAAAATATAAAACATAGGCAAGAGGTAACCTTAAAGGTGGACAGGGGTATATATGTTTAATGTTAATATAATAATAATGGTATATAACTGATGTACGATAAAGGTAAATTTATTAGAGGACCTATCAGCGTGAATCAATTATTAGAGTTCAGCAAGTACGGCGTAAATGCCGTTAGAATATTTTTATATATTCGAATGCAAGAGGGGATAATGGTTAGCAGAGGTGAACTATCTAGAACCGCACATACTTTCATAAAAATTCCGAATAAAAAACTAGAGGAACTTGTTGGAGTACACAGATCAATCAAGTGGGAAAAGTTGAGAGTGTTAGAAGAGAAAAAATTAATCGATCTAAAACTCAACGGTCAGGGCAGAGCTCCGGAAGCCAAAATTCTTGTTCCTCGATTACACTAAAACTTGTCAGAGAACTTGGGCAACAGAACTTTTGAATAAAAAGTGGGCTAATGTGTACCAGTAAAGTTAGCCAAAATTAGCTTGTTTGAATAAGTTTTGAGCAGCTCCAAGAGACGGTATAATTACTTTTAATTACTCCGAACTGTTCCCCTATGATCCCCAGTGTATTTTTCAAAAAATAAATTAATTCAATGCTTTGAGAAAAATAATTCGAGGGTAACCTCCGGAATTATTCCCCGTACATTCAAGGTAAGTGTTTCATTCAAAAGTAACAAATTTTTTAAGCTAACTAAACTGGTTAACCTCATTAAAAATCTTGTCCATGGTTCTTGGTTAGGTTTGCTTGCACAAAATTTCCTCGCTGCATGCCCATATATCCACGGTTCAAAATTAAATTTTAAATTCTATATTAGCCCTCAACATTAATAGTAAATCTCTCGCTGCTATTGTTGTCGGTGCCCAACACTGAATCATGCAGCAGTAGTAGCGAGTTTCAAAATAATTTTTTCAGAAATTTTCGTGGACCGAGAAGGAGTCGAACCCTCAACCTCGCCGTCCGTAGCGGCGCGCTCTATCCAATTGAAGCTACCGGTCCGTCACGAATAAATAATTTATATAGGATAATCCAACACTATTCGATTAAAATTTTTTATTATTTTTTCCAATATGTTTTTCAGCTCTAAAGCTCTCTGAATCAAACTCTTTAGTTAGACTATAAAGATTCCTTATTTGGTTTAGGTACCCTAACCTTAAAACAAAGTTTCGAAATTCGAAAAGCATGCTTTTGGGACCTCTAATTTTATTACGAGATCACGGATGTTAAAACGAGATCACCGCGAAGCGGTGATCGAGTTGAGTTACTTTAGTAACTCAATACGGAGCGAAGCTCCGTTAGCGAAGCGAAGCTTCCCTTAGGAAGCTGAGCTTGCGATGCATCCAGCATCGCATCAAGAGAATACAATAACGCCGTAGGCGGCGCGGGTTTAGGTATGCGTTTAAAATAGTGTTTGCGAGTCCAAAGATAGACTCTAGTTGCTCGTTGAATAGATTTTTGACTCGATGTACTCAACAACAATTGTCGTGCGTCTATGAGCTTTTAAATGCGAAATTTGCACTTACAAAAACATTAATTGGTGCGAGAAATAGTTTATTTAAGTTGCGTGTTTCTTGTTTAAAAAATGCGTTAGGGTGTTTCATTTTTAAAAGATAAATTTAATTAGTAGAGTTCCCATAGAGTTCCCAAAAAATAAAATTTTTATTGCCAGTCGATTCGTGTTGGGATAAGCTATTTATAGAAGAGATTTATTTCTTAACGGGACATCCGTAGCCAAGCGCTCTATCCAATTGAGCTACAGGCGCAACACTGGTATTAATATACCACATACATTTTTTAATGTAATTTTGTAATTTAGCAACTATTGTATTTGTATGACAAAAAATTCTAAAGATATAGTTTTTACCAGCGCCCTTCGCACGGCAATTGGGCGATATAAAGGTATGTTTAGTAAATTTCAAGCTCACGATCTAGGAGAAAAAGTAATAAAAAATATTTTAAATAAATCAAAAATTGAACCACAATTAGTAGATGAAGTTATTTTTGGTCAAGTTTTAACTGGTGATACGGGACAGAACCCTGCACGACAAGCAGCAATTAAAGCTGGAATACCTAAAGATAAAACTAGTTATTTAATAAATCAAGTATGTGGTTCCGGATTAAGAGCAATAGTTTCAGGATATCAATCTATCCTACTAGGCGATTCTAAAGTAATTATTGCTGGAGGACAGGAAAGCATGACTAATTGTAAACAAAAAGTGATGCTTAAAGATGGTCTAATCGATGCATTCAACAACTATCACATGGGCATCACAGCAGAAAATGTTGCAGAGAAATGGGATATTACTAGAAAAGAACAAGATTTATTTTCAGTGTCATCCCAAACAAAAGCTCTAGAAGCAATAAAAAATAAAAAATTTAACGATGAAATAATTGATGACGATTCTTTAACTGACGAATACCCCAGATCTGGAGTAACATTAGAATCTCTTTCAGAACTTAAGTCAGTTTTTAAAAAAAATGGAACAGTAACTGCTGGCAATTCATCTGGAATAAATGATGGCGCTGCAGCTGTAATGTTAATGAGTCGAGAGGAGTCTGAAAAAAGAGGTCTTAAACCACTAGCTAAAATTATATCATGGGCAACATGCGGAGTAGAGCCAGCTTTAATGGGTTCAGGACCAATACCTGCATCAAAAAAAGCCTTGGAGAAAGCAAAATGGAATATAGATGATTTAGATTTAGTCGAGTCCAATGAAGCATTCGCTGCACAAAGTATTGCTGTTATTAAAGAATTAAAAATTCCTACTGAAAAAGTTAATGTCAATGGTGGTGCAATAGCTTTAGGCCATCCTATAGGCGCTTCAGGTAGCAGAATTGTAGTTACATTAATTCATGAAATGATTAGAAGAAATGCAAAAAAAAGCTTGGCAACCTTATGTATTGGTGGTGGAATGGGAATTGCAATGTGTATAGAAAGAGATTAATATTTTAAAGAATTTAAACTTTTCTTTAGCAACAATTTTTGTATCCAAAATCTACCGTCTAAATTTCTAGAATTATTTAACAATTTTATTTTTTTTATTATATTTATGAACATGATATAATTACGCATTTTACCATGACTAAAAGTTGATATAATTGTGTCCAAATAATTTTACTATGAATTTAATAATAACTGACTAGAATCAAGGCTGTTTGATGCAAAATAAATTATTAGTTCCTGATATAGGTGATTTCGAAAAAGTAGAAATTATTGAAATTTTAGTAGAGCCCGGAAAAAAAATAAAAAAAAATGACCCAATAGTTACCTTGGAAAGCGACAAATCCAGTGTTGAAGTACCATCAATTTCTGAGGGAGTAGTAGAAAATGTTAACGTAAAGATTGGAGATAAAGTATCAAAAGGAGACTTGCTCATTACATTAAAAAACGATCTTAAATCAGATGAAATACCACAAAATAAAATTGAAGAAAAAATACCTCCCTCTACCGAAAAAATTATACAAGAAGCAGAGAAAACTTTAGTTTTAAAAGAAGAAGTCAAAAATCCAAATACTACAAACTTAAATAAAAAAAGGGACGAAAAAATCGAGATAGTACAAAATGGTGATATTGATCCTATAGAAACAAATGAGTGGATGGAGTCACTTTCCGCAGTCCTTGAAAAAGACGGAAAACACAGAGCTCAATTTTTGATAAAAAAACTAATAGACCATTCTTATAAAGAGGGATCAGATTTGGTTTTGTCAAGAAATACTCCTTATATAAATACAATTTCACCTGAAGAAGAAACAAAATCCCCAGGAGATCAAAATATTGAAAGAAAAATAAGATCTTTAATTAGATGGAATGCTGCTGCAATGGTAGTAAGAGCAAATAAAAAAAATCCAGAATTAGGCGGTCATATAGGAACTTTTGCATCTGCAGCAACTTTATACGATGTCGGTATGAATCATTTTTGGAGAGCTAAAAATAATAAATTTGGTGGAGACTTAATTTATTTTCAAGGACACAGTGCGCCAGGAATGTATGCAAGAGCATTTTTAGAAGGAAGAATTACGGAAAAAGAATTAGATAAATTTAGACAAGAAGTTAATCCTGGTGGCTTATCATCATATCCTCATCCATGGTTAATGCCAAAATTTTGGCAATTCCCAACTGTTTCAATGGGTCTTGGACCAATAATGTCAATCTATCAAGCTAGATTTAATAAATATCTTATAAATAGAGGTTTATTAAAAGATGAAGGAAGAAAAATCTGGTGCTTTCTTGGAGATGGAGAAACTGACGAACCGGAATCTTTGGGCGCGATCGGATTAGCTGCGAGAGAAAAATTAGATAATTTAATTTTTGTAATTAATTGTAACTTACAAAGACTTGACGGCCCTGTAAGAGGTAATGGAAAAATAATTCAAGAGCTTGAAGGAATATTTAGAGGAGCAGGGTGGAATGTAATCAAAGTCATCTGGGGTTCGTATTGGGATTCTTTACTTGCTAAAGATAAATCAGGATTATTAATAAAAAGAATGGGAGAAGCCGTTGATGGTGAGTATCAAGCATTTAAAGCTAAAGGAGGAGCTTACGTAAGAGAAAAATTTTTTGGAAAATATCCTGAGTTATTAGATTTGGTATCTCAGATGACAGATAGAGATATTTGGAAACTTAATAGAGGTGGACATGATCCTCATAAAGTTTATTCAGCTTACGATTTGGCGATGAGAAGTAAAGGTATGCCAACAGTTATCCTTGCAAAAACAATCAAAGGATATGGAATGGGTAAATCTGGAGAAAGTATAAATATAACTCATCAACAAAAAAAATTAGATGAAGGAGATTTATTATATTATCGAGATAGATTTGATGTCCCATTAACAGATGAGCAAGTAAAAAACATTGAATATTATAAACCTCCTGAAAATTCTGCAGAAATAAAATACTTAAAAGAATGTAGAATTAAATTAGGAGGCAATCTTCCAGAAAGATCGTCTTTTGCAAAAGCTATAAAAACTCCACAAGAAGATGTTTTTAGCGCAATGAAAGAGTCTACTGGTAAAAAAGAAATGTCCACAACTATGATATTGGTAAGAATGTTAACAAGTTTATTAAGAGATAAAAACGTGGCTCCTCGTTTAGTTCCAATTATACCTGATGAGGCAAGAACATTTGGCATGGAGGGTTTTTTTCAAAAAATAGGTATTTATGCTCATGAAGGTCAAAAATATGAACCAGTAGACTCAGAACAATTAAGTTCTTATAGAGAAGATGTAAAAGGACAAGTCTTAGAAGAAGGTATTACGGAAGCTGGAGCAATGTCCTCATGGATTGCTGCAGGAACCGCTTATGCAAATCATGATATTTCAATGATACCAATATATTTGTTTTACTCTATGTTTGGATTTCAAAGAACAGGGGATTTTGCCTGGGCTGCTGGAGATAACCAAACAAGAGGATTTTTAATTGGTGCTACTTCAGGTAGAACAACTTTAGCAGGCGAAGGGCTACAACATGGAGACGGACATAGCCACATTATGTCTTCAGTAATACCTAATTGTAAATCCTATGACCCTACTTTTGGTTATGAACTTGCTGTAATTTTTAGAGATGGTCTCAAAAGAATGTATGAAAAACAAGAAAATATTTTTTATTATATTACTACTATGAACGAAAATTATCCACATCCTGCTATACCAAAAGATAAATCTATCGAAGAAGGAATATTAAAAGGTATGTACTTATTTAAAGAATTTAAAAATCATAAAAAAATAAAAATCCAATTGCTTGGATCAGGGGCTATTTTAAGAGAAATGATAAAAGCTGCAGAAATATTACAAAATGATTACAAAATTGATAGTAATGTTTGGAGTGTAACGAGTTTCAGTGAATTAAGAAAAGATGCTATTGAAATTGAAAGATACAATTTGTTAAATCCAGACGAAAAAAATAAAAAAAATTTTGTCGAAAAATGCTTGTTAGACACTGAAGGACCAGTGCTAGCAGCATCAGATTATATTCGCTTAAATGCCGATCAAATAAGACCTTTTACAAGCAAAAGTTTTTATTCATTTGGAACGGATGGGTACGGCAGAAGTGATACAAGAAAAAATTTAAGAAAATTTTTCGAAGTAGATAAAGAACATATAGTAACTTATTCATTAAGTGTATTAGCAAAGGAGCAGCTTATTTCTTCCAAATATGCAAAAGACGCAATAAAAAAATATAATATTAATCCAGACAAACCAATTCCTACAAAATTATAGTTTATGTCTATTAATAAAAAAATATTTGCAACTCCAAAAACAAGAAAATTTGCTAGAGAACTTGGGGCAAACATAAGTGAAATCCCAGGAACAGAAAGAGCTGGAAGAATTACCAATGATGATGTTAAAAATTATATTAATAACAAATTAAACAATCCAAAAATAGATAGCGAAAATAGTAAAGAGAAAACAAATCTAAAAGTAGAATTTGATCATTCTGATTTTGGTGAAGTTGAAGTAATCGACATGCCAAGAATTAAAAGAATAGCAGCACCAAATCTTACAAATTCTTGGAAATCAATACCACATGTCACTCATCATGATGAAGCAGATATTTCAGAACTAGAGGAATTTAGATTATCATTGAAGGATCGAATTACAGGTGAAATAAAAAAAATTACTCCACTTGTCTTTATTATAAAATCACTAGTCTCTTCATTAAAAAAATTTCCAAATTTTAATTCATCAATTGATGAGATAGAAAAAGGTAAAATTACAATAAAAAAATATTTTCACATTGGAGTTGCTGTTGATACAAAGCATGGCTTAATGGTTCCTAAAATTAGAGAAGCAGATAAAAAAAACTTTAATCAATTGAGTGAGCATCTAAAAGAAATTAGTGACAAGTGTAGAAAATTAAAAATTGATAAAAAAGAATTTTTTGGCGGATCTATTACTGTTACTAGCTTAGGAGGAATCGGGGGTTCTTTCTTTACCCCAATAATCAACTATCCAGAAGTTGCAATACTTGGTATTGGCAAAAAATATTATAAGCAAGTTTATATTGATAATGAATTTAAAAAAAGAATTATGCTACCATTGTCCCTCTCTTATGATCATAGAATTATAGATGGAGCAGAAGCTGCTAGATTTTGCAATGATTTAAAAGAAAATCTTGGTAAAAATTTTGCTTATAAATTGGCGATATGACTATGTCTAAGCCAGTTTCTATTATTAGTGCATTACTTTGCACTTTTATTTGGGGAACAACTTTTATTGCTCAAGAAACAGGCATGGAAAAGATAGGTCCATATACTTTTAATGCTGTAAGATTTTTTGTTGGATTCATAGCTTTAATTCCACTCTATTTAATATTAGAAAAATCAAGAACAAAAAAAATTATTTCAAAAGGCAAAAATAGATTTCTTTATCTGTCAATTTTGATTGGAGTCTTTTTATTTTTAGCTTCCGTATTTCAACAGGTAGCATTGCTTTATACAGATGTTGCAAACGCAGCATTTTTTACAATATTTTATGTGCCTATGGTGCCTATAATTGTTTTTTTTCTCTTTAAGAAAAATATTCATTGGAGTGTTTGGCCCTCTGCGATATTTTGTGTAATTGGTGGTTATTTATTAACCAACTTTCAAGATGCAACAATAAGGCTTGGGGACTCTCTTGTTGTTATTTGTGCTATTTTTTGGGCATTACATATAATATTTATCGGTAAAATTATAAAGGAATTTAATACGCCTATTTTAATTGGCTTAATACAAACCTTAGTTGTTTCAGTCTGCTCAATAATTTTAAGTTTAATTTTTGAGGAATTAATAATTGAAAATATTTTAATTCACAAGTTTCAGATTCTTTATGCTGGAATTTTATCAGGTGGCTTTGCTTTTGTATTGCAAATTTATGCACAAAAAAACATTACCCCAGCACCTGCCGCGATAATTTTTTCATTAGAAGGTGTTTTTGCCACTTTTGCAGCATGGATTTTATTAAGCCAAGTATTAAATTTAAATAATATTTTAGGTTGTTCTTTTATCTTAATCGGTGTTTTGTTTTCTCAGTTGGTACCTGAGATAAAAAAAGTTAACTATAAATAATTGTAAATAAAATTAAAGCTAAAAATATCCTATAGTACACGAAGTAATTTAGAGAAAAATTTTTTACATATAATAAAAAAAATTTTATTGTAAAGTATGAGAAAATAAAGGAAAAAAATATTGAGAATAATATTAAATTATTCAATTCAATTCCTCCATTCCATATATCTTTTAAACCTAGGCAGCTAGCACCCGCTAACGCTGGTATAGAAAGATAAAAAGAAATTTTTGATGAATCAAATCTGCTAAAATTTAAAAATCTACCACTAGTTATTGTTATACCTGATCTGCTTACCCCAGGTATTAAAGCTAGAACTTGGAATAGACCTATTATTATAATATTTTTGATTTTTAAATCTTTTTCAAACTTTTTTTCAACTTTAAATTTATCTGAATAGTAAAGCAAAAAGCTAAAAATTAAAGTTGTCCATGCAATAATTTCAATATTTCTAAGATGATTAATTAATCCTGTAAAATATAAAAAATATCCCAATGTTATTAGTGGAATTGATCCAATAAAAATTAAGTATGCTAAATCTTTATTATGAAAAATATTCACTAAATCTTTTCTAAAATAAAAAATTATTGCTAGCAAAGAACCTAAGTGAAGACCTATATCAAGTTCTAATGAACCAACTTCAAAATTTGCTAAATTTGTAGCTATTATTAAATGCGCAGATGAACTTACTGGAATAAATTCGGAAAATCCCTGTATGAAAGATAAAAGTATTATTTCTAAGTAATAAAAAGCCATAGGGATATTTATTTAAATAAACAAAATACTATTGAAATAAAGCAATTACTTGAAAGCATATTAGATATGCACAAAAGGTAAAAACGCTATAAAATAAAGGAAAAAATTATATATAAGTCAATTTTATTGACCTAAATCGACTTTAAATGACTAATTCTATAAGATATAGATGATCTATATGACAGAAAAAATGCTTAAATTTGTAAAATTAGGTCAACAAAACCCACCTAAAAGAGAGATTATTGAGCGTAAGGACGACTTTAATGAAATCTATAAAGAATTCATAAATGAAAAGGCAAAAGAACAGTCTAGTAGGTGTTCTCAATGTGGAGTTCCTTTTTGCCAAGTTCATTGTCCTTTAAGTAACAATATTCCAGATTGGTTAAAACTTACAGCTGAAGGAAGACTTAAGGAGGCTTACGAACTTTCACAAAGTACTAATAACATGCCCGAAGTTTGTGGAAGAATTTGTCCCCAAGATAGATTATGCGAGGGCAATTGTGTAATTGAACAATCAGGACACGGAACGGTAACAATAGGATCCGTAGAAAAGTTTATTACTGAAAATGCATGGGAGAATAAATGGATCGAACCCATAAAGGTTAAATCAGAAAAAAAACAATCAATAGGTATAATAGGTGCAGGACCGGCAGGATTAGCTTGTGCTGAGCAATTGAGAAAAGAAGGTTATCAAGTGACAATTTATGACAGATATGATCGTCCAGGAGGTCTCCTTATATATGGTATTCCAAATTTTAAACTAGAAAAATTTGTAGTTGAAAGAAGAACAAATCTTTTAAAAAAAGGTGGCATAAAATTTATTCAAAATTTTGAAGTAGGAAAAGATGCAACATTAGGCGAACTAAAAGAAAAACATGACGCAATACTTATCGCAACCGGAGTTTATAAACCTCGTGAAATAGAAATTCCTGGAAGTGATTTAAAAAATATTTTTCCTGCAATGGATTTTTTAACAGCATCAAATAAAAAAGGATTAGGTGACAAAGTTGAGATGTTTGATAATGGCACACTTAATGCTCAAGGGAAAAATATAATTGTTATAGGAGGTGGAGATACCGCAATGGACTGTGTAAGAACATCGATAAGGCAAAATGCAAAATCTGTAAAATGTTTATATAGGAGAGACAGAGAGAATATGCCAGGTTCAGCAAGAGAAGTATTCAATGCAGAAGAAGAAGGTGTTGAGTTTGTTTGGTTATCTAGCCCAAAGAAGTTTGAAGGTATTGATAAAGTTGAAAATATCTTAATTGATAAAATGAAATTAGGACAACCTGATGAAAGTGGGAGAAGCAAGCCAGTTGTTGAAAATAATTCAGAATTTAGTTTAAAAGCAGATATTGTAATTAAAGCTCTTGGATTTGATCCAGAAAACCTTCCATATTTATTTAACGAAAGTAATCTTCAAATTACTAGATGGGGAACAATTAAAACTGATTTTGATACAATGGAAACCAATTTACAAGGTGTTTTTGCTGCAGGAGATATTGTAAGAGGAGCTTCATTAGTTGTTTGGGCGATTAAAGACGGAAGAGATGCAGCCATGTCAATCGGTAAGTATTTAAAAACAAGTTATGAAAAAAAGAAACAAGTCGCATGATCAAAATTAGAGAAAAAAATTTAAATTTATTAAAAAAAAATAATGTTTATTCAGAAAGTCAAGAACATGATTCTTGTGGAGTAGGACTCGTTGCTTCTACAGAAGGAAAAAAATCAAGAAAAGTAGTTGAGTATGGAATTGAAGCACTAAAGGCCGTTTGGCATAGAGGAGCTGTTGATGCAGACGGTAAGACTGGAGATGGAGCTGGAATTCATGTTGAAATACCTCAGGATTTTTTTATAGAAAAAATAGAAAATACAGGTCATTCACATGATAATTCAGAAGTTTGTGTTGGAATGGTATTTCTTCCTAGAAATAATTATTCGGCGCAAGAACAATGTAGGACGATTATAGAAAGTATCCTCACTAAAAGTAATTTTAATATTTATGGATGGAGACAGGTCCCAGTTAATCCAAAAGTTTTAGGAGAAAAAGCAGAATTAACTAGGCCAGAAATAGCACAAGTTTTATTTAATCATAATGATAAATTAATTACTGGAAAAAAGTTAGAAATAAAATTGTATGAGTCCAGAAGAAGAATAGAGAAAGAAGCTGTAGTTAATAATTTAAACAGTTTTTATATTTGTTCATTTAGTTCTAAATCAATTATCTATAAGGGAATGTTTTTAGCGGAAGCGCTTTCTGATTTTTATCCTGATTTAAAAGATGAGAGATTTGTATCTAGATTTGCAATTTTCCATCAAAGATTTTCTACAAATACTGCTCCAAGTTGGGATTTGGCTCAGCCATTTAGAGCATTAGCTCATAATGGAGAAATAAACACTCTAAAAGGAAATATTAATTGGATGAAAGTGCACGAGCAAGAAATGTTTAGCCCAATATTTGATGATATTGAAAATCTTAAACCAGTAATTCCATCAGGTAATTCAGACTCTGCATCCTTAGACAATGTTTTTGAACTATTAAATATATCTGGACAATCTGCTCCTTTAGCAAAACTAATGTTAATTCCTGATGCATGGTCAAAAAAAAGTAAAATTTTATCAAAAGATCAGCGACAGTTATTTAATTTTCTTAATAGCACAATGGAACCTTGGGATGGTCCAGCAGCAATAGCTGCTACAGATAATGAATGGGTGATAGTTGCAAATGACAGAAATGGTTTAAGACCACTAAGATATTCTGTAACAAAAGATAAATTACTATTTGCTGGATCTGAAACAGGAATGATTGAATTTAATGAAAAATTAATTGTATCTAAAGGAAGATTAGGCCCAGGAGATATTTTAGGTGTAAGAATAGATAAAGGAAAAGTTTATACAAATAATCAAATAAAAAATTACTTAGCAAAAGAATATAAAGATTTTAATAATCAAATAATTGACTTGGATAAAAAATTTCAAATTAAAAATGAAAAAAATATTTTTGAAAGTAATGAATTAAGGCAAAAACAACATTGTTTTGGTTATAGCTTAGAAGATTTAGAGTTAATTTTGCATCCAATGGTAGAAGATGAAAAAGAAGCTACTGGTTCAATGGGTGATGATACTCCTTTGGCAGTTTTGTCTGATAAGTATAGACCACTATATCACTATTTTAGACAAAATTTTAGTCAAGTTACAAACCCACCAATAGATTCTTTAAGAGAAAATAAAGTAATGAGTCTAAAAACAAGATTTGGCAATCTAGGAAATATTTTAGATTTTAATAATTTAACAGAAAAAAATATTTATGTTTTAGAAAGTCCAATATTATCTAATTCACAGTTTGAAAACTTTTTATCTTACTTTGGTGATAACCATAAACTAATAGATTGCACATTTGTTGATGATGAAACGTTAGAAAATGCTATAGAAAAAATAAAAAAAGAGTCTGAAATTGCTGTAAGGCAAGGAATTACTCAAATAGTACTATCAGATAAAAATATATCAGAAAATAAAATGCCAATGCCAATGCTTTTATGCATTGGTGCAATAAATACTCATTTAATAAATTTAAAACTAAGAGGATATGTTTCTATAAATGTTCAAACTGGTGAAGCATTAGATACCCATTCATTTGCAACTTTGATTGGTGTTGGAGCTACAACTGTAAATCCTTATCTTGCTTTAGATAGTATTTATCAAAGATTTCAAAAAAAACTTTTCCCAAAGCTAACCTATGACGAATGTGTTAGAAAATATGTAAAGTCAGTCAACTACGGTTTATTAAAAATTATGTCTAAAATGGGCATATCTGTAATTAGTTCTTACAGAGGTGGCTGTAATTTTGAAACCGTAGGTTTAAGCAGAACTATTGTAAATGAATATTTTCCAGGAGTGCTGTCAAAAATTTCAGGAATCGGATTAACAGGAATAGAAAAAAAAATTAGAACAAATCATCAAAGTGCATTTGAAAATAATTCAAACATTTTACCTATTGGTGGCCTTTACAAATTTAGAAAAAACGGAGAAACGCATCAGTACCAAGGAAACTTAATTCATCTACTTCAAACATCGGTTACAAAAAATTCTTACGATTTATATAAAAAATATGCAAAAGGAATATATGAATTGCCACCAATAAATCTAAGAGATTTAATTGATTTTAGACAAAGATATTTAAAAAATTCTATCGATATTTCTCAGGTTGAACCAGCAGAAAATATACTCAAACGTTTTGGAAGTGGGAGCATGTCCCATGGAGCCTTATCCAAGGAAGCCCACGAAACTTTAGCAATAGCTATGAATAGAATTAAAGGTGCTTCTTGCAGTGGAGAAGGAGGAGAAGATGAGAAAAGATTTAAAAGGTTAGATAATGGAGATTCAGCCAATTCAAGAGTAAAACAAATAGCTTCAGCTAGATTTGGTGTAACAATAAATTACTTAAATAATTGTAACGAAATAGAAATTAAAATTGCTCAAGGTGCTAAACCCGGTGAAGGAGGACAGCTCCCAGGTTTTAAAGTTACTAAAGAAATTGCAAAACTAAGACATTCAACACCTGGGGTGACTTTAATATCTCCTCCACCTCATCATGATATCTACTCTATAGAAGATTTAGCTCAGCTTATATATGATTTAAAACAAATTAATCCAAATGCTAGAGTCGGAGTAAAATTAGTTGCTTCATCAGGAGTGGGAACTATTGCTGCAGGAGTTGCAAAAGCAAAAGCAGATATTATTTTGATTTCTGGTCATAATGGAGGTACTGGAGCTACACCTCAAACAAGTGTTAAATATGTAGGTGTACCTTGGGAAATGGGTTTAACAGAAGCAAACCAAGTATTAACATTAAATAATCTAAGACATTCGGTAACATTGAGAACAGATGGTGGAATTAAAACTGGAAGAGACGTAGTTATAGCAGCCATGATGGGAGCAGAAGAATTTGGTATAGCTACTACAGCATTAGTTGCAATGGGATGCATTATGGTAAGACAATGTCATTCAAATACTTGTCCAGTTGGTATTTGTACTCAAGATGAAGAGTTAAGAAAAAAATTTAGTGGAACTCCAGACAAAGTAGTGAATCTTTTCACTTTTATTGCTAAAGAAGTTAGAGAAATTCTAGCTAGGCTTGGTTTTAAGAATTTGAATGAGGTTATAGGTAGAACAGATCTTTTAAAACAGGTAAACAAAGGTTCTCCGAATCTAGACGATCTAGACCTAAATCCTCTTTTTGTGCAAGCCGATCCTGGAGAAAATAAAAGGTATTGTGAAAATAGTTCTATAATCCAGGTTCCAGGAACTATTGATCAAAAAATTTGGCCTGAAATCGAGCAATCAATAAACAAAAAGGATCCAATTGAAAAAAATTATAAAATTGAAAATACAAATAGAGCTGTAGGAACAAGAATTTCTTACAATTTATACAAAAAATTTGGCGAAAAAAAATTAGATGAAAATCTAATTACTCTTAATTTTATTGGATCAGCAGGGCAGTCCTTTGGTGCCTTTGGAGTACAAGGTCTAAAATTAAATCTTAAAGGAGATGCGAATGATTATGTTGGAAAGGGCTTATCTGGAGCTACAATTTCTATAAGTCTGCAAGATGAAAGTAATTTGATATCAAATCAAAATACTATCATTGGAAATACTGTTTTGTATGGTGCGACGTCTGGCTTTTTATTTGCTTCAGGTCAAGCAGGAGAAAGATTTGCAGTCAGAAACTCGGGGGCTAATTCAGTTATTGAAGGATGTGATTCAAATGGCTGTGAATATATGACAGGTGGAAATGTGGTAATTTTAGGCGATGTTGGAGATAATTTTGCTGCAGGAATGACTGGTGGCATGGCGTTTATTTATGATGAAAAAAATGATTTTGAAAAAAAAGTAAATCCAGAAACGGTTATTTGGCAAAGGCTAGACACTGATTATTGGAAAAAATTTTTAAAAGAATTAATATTAAAACATTATACAGAAACAAAATCTAATCATTCAAAAAAAATTTTGTATAATTTTGAAAATGAGTTAGAACATTTTTACCAAGTTTGTCCAAAAGAGATGATAGATAAACTTGAAAATCCATTATCTAATAAAAAAAATATTGGTATAGCTAGTTAATAATTTTTTGAACAATCAGATTTAATTCTTTTATAATTAATTTTAGATTTTTATTTGATGATAAACTATGGTCACCCTTTTTAACTATTTTAAGCTTTTTCTCTGCTTGAGTAAAAATATTAAGAACTTTTTTTGAATAATGAACTGGCACAACTTCATCTTTTTTTCCATGTATCATGGTCACGTAAATATTTGACTTAATTTTTTTATTCAAAACTTTATTTTTGTTTTTTTTTCCATCTTTAATTAATTGATGGCTTATCATATATTCATAATTTTCAATTTTTATTTTACAGACTTTATTTTTAATAATTTCATATTTTATTTTTTTATTAAATTTTTTCCACATAAGTCTTGATGTAAATTCTGGAGCAGACCCTATTCCAACAAATCCTTTAATTTGTTTTTTAAAATATTTGAATAAAATTAAAGAAACCCAGGATCCCATGCTGGACCCAACCAAAATAAAATTATTTCTTTTCACAATTTTTTTTATTGATTTTTTTGCATCATTTGCCCAAGTGCTTATGTTTCCACTAGTAAATTTGCCTGAAGATTTTCCATGTCCTGAATATTCCATAGCTAGAAAACCTAATCTATTTTTTACTGCATATTTTTTAAGAGAATTTGGTTTTTTTCCCTCAATATCAGAAGCAAAACCATGAAGGAAAATTATATATAGGTTTTTTTTGAAATAATTGCCTATATATCTAAGTTTTTTAGTTTTGGAAATTTTAATAAATTTATATTTTTTCATGTAAGTTTTATAGAACTATTCTGATATTATATTATTTTATCATATGTCATCAAAATTAAAAGTTTTACAAGTAATCCCCAGACTTGGATATGGAGGTGCTGAAACAGGATGTTACGACCTCGCACACTATTTGGCCGAAAATAAGGTAGGATCTTTTATTGTAACAAGTGGTGGAGAATTAATAAAATATTTAAATAAAAAAAAAGTAAAACTTATTCGCCTGCCTGTACAATCCAAAAATCCAATTTTGATGTTAATTAATTCAATAATATTATCTATAGTTATTTTGATTTTCAATATTGATATTGTTCATGCAAGAAGCAGGGCACCAGCTTGGTCATGTCTAATTGCAACAAGATTAACAAGGAGAAAATTTGTCACTACATTTCACGGCACATATAATTTTAATAATAAAATTAAAAAGTTTTATAATTCGGTAATGTTAAGATCCGATCTAGTTATTGCTGGTTCAAATTTCATATTTTCACACATTAATGAAAAGTACTCTGATTATGTAAGTGGAATAAAAAAATTTATGGTTATATTTAGAGGAATAAATACAGAATATTTTCACTCAACAAAAATCAATCATAGAGATGAAGAAAAAATTATAAAGCAATGGGGAATCAAAAACGATAGACCTATAATTTTGTTACCAGGGCGACTTACGTCTTGGAAAGGCCAAGAATTATTCATAGAAGCTTTAAATAGGATTAATGAACATTATAAGTTTCCCTTTTACGCTATAATACTTGGTAGCGATCAAGGTAGAAAAATATACAAAAAAAAATTAGAAAGTTTAGTTGATAGATACAGACTTCATGAAAGTTTAAAATTTATTGAAAAATGTGAATTAATGCCAATAGCGTATAAAGTTTCAAGAATAGTTATATCTGCTTCAATTGAACCAGAGGCTTTTGGAAGAGTATCAGTGGAAGCACAATCAATGGAAAAACCTATTATCGCAAGCAACATTGGTGGTTCAATAGAAACAATAATAGACAATAAAACAGGTTTTTTATTTGAAAATAAAAATGTTGAAAAATTAGCTGATAAAATAGTTCATGTATTAAATTTAGACCGTCAAACTTTAGAATCAATGGGTACAGAAGCTAGAAAACATGTTTTAAAAAAATTTGAAATTGAAAAAATGTGTTTTTCTACGTACACAGAGTATAAAAAACTATTTAAAAAAATAAATTAATGCCAAATATAAAATTGCCAGATGGAAATACACTAGCTTTTGACAAGAAAGTTACTGGATTAAAAATTGCTGAGAAAATAAGTAAATCTTTATCAAAGCAAGCATTAGTAATAAGCGTTGATGGAAATTTAAGGGACTTAAATTTTGAAATAGAAAATGATTGCTCTGTAAAAATTTATACTTCTAAAGACAAAGAAGGGGTAGAAATAATAAGACATGATACAGCACATGTTTTAGCAATGGCAGTACAAGAACTTTTTCCGGGAACTCAAGTAACCATAGGACCAGTAATAGAAAATGGTTTTTATTATGATTTTGCGAGAAAAGAAACTTTTACTGAAGAAGATCTTCAAAAAATAGAAAAAAAAATGAAAGAAATTGTTGAAAGAGATGAACAAACGCATAGAGAAGTGTGGGAAAGAGATAAAGCTATAGAACATTTTAAAAAAGCTGGAGAAATTTACAAAGCAGAAATAATAAAAAGTATTCCAAAAGGAGAAGAAGTATCCATCTATTTTCATGGAAAATGGCATGATTTATGTAGAGGCCCACATCTAACTTCAACAGGAAAAATTGGAAAGTATTTTAAGCTAATGAAAGTTGCCGGTGCGTATTGGAGAGGTGACTCAAAAAATGAAATGTTGCAAAGAATTTATGGAACAGCATGGCCATCTCAAAAAGAACTTGATGAATATTTAAAAAGAATTGAAGAGGCAGAAAAAAGAGATCATAGAAAATTAGGAAAAGAAATGGATTTATTTCATTTCAGAGAAGAAAGCCCAGGGTCAGTTTTTTGGCATGAAAAAGGTTGGTCTTTGTTTCAAAAATTAATTGACTACATGAGAAATAAACAAAAACAAGCTGGTTATAAAGAAATAAATACTCCTGAAATATTAGATAGATCTTTATGGGAAAAATCAGGACATTGGGAAAAATTTGGTCAACATATGTATACTTCTACTACTCCTGACGAAAAAGTATTTGCAATCAAACCAATGAATTGTCCTGGTTGTGTCCAAGTGTTTAACCAGGGATTAAAAAGTTATAGAGATTTACCACTTAAAATGTCTGAATTTGGAAAAGTTCATAGATATGAACCGTCAGGTGCTCTTCATGGACTGATGAGAGTTAGAGCGTTTACCCAAGATGATGCACATATTTTTTGTACAGAAGATCAAATTACTGAGGAATCTTTATCAGTAACAAATTTAATTTTAGATATTTATAAAGATTTGGGTTTTTCAAATGTAATATTAAAATATTCAGATAGACCAGAAACTAGAGTTGGAAATGATAAAGTTTGGGATAAAGCCGAAGCGGCATTGCTTGAAGCAGTTAAAGCATCAAAATTAGAATACACTATAAATAAAGGAGAAGGAGCATTTTATGGACCAAAGATTGAATTTGTTCTAAGAGATGCAATAGGAAGAGATTGGCAATGTGGAACCTTACAAGTAGATTTGAATTTACCCGAAAGATTAGGTGCTACATTTGTAGATAAAGATGGATCAAAAAAAATTCCAGTTATGTTACATAGAGCATTATTTGGGTCACTTGAGAGATTTATTGGCATATTAATAGAGAACTATGCTGGAAAACTTCCCTTCTGGATAAACCCACTTCAGGTAGTAGTAATTCCAGTATCAGCAGAATTTGATGATTATGCGAAAAAAATATATAACAAAATCAATAGCATAGGTTTAAATTGTGAAGTTGATTTAAAAAATCATAATTTAAATTATAAGATAAGAGAACATTCTCTTAGTAAAGTACCAATATTACTAATTTGTGGTAAAAAAGAAGTTGACAGTAACACAGTAACTATTAGACAATTGGATTCTACAAAACAAGAAAACATGGAAGTAAAAAAATTTCTAGAAACTTATTCCTCATTAAATAAGGTTCCATCAATTTAAGTGCCGTTTAATAATCATAAAAACTATTTTCAAAGAAAAAATAAACCTAAGGGTCCAAAAATAAACCATAGAATTACTTCATCGGAGGTACAGGTAATAGATAGCTCAGGTAATAATCTTGGAGTATTAAATGTTAATGAAGCTATAAATATTGCAAAAAATGAAGACTTAGATCTAATAGAAATAGCTCCAAATGCTAGGCCACCCGTTTGTAAGGTGATGGACATAGGAAAATTTAAATATGACCAACAAAAAAAAGCAAATAAAGCAAAAAAGAAACAAAAAAAAATTGAACTTAAAGAAATTAAATTACGTCCAGTCACGGATGTTCATGATTATTCTTTTAAAATTAAAAATGCCCAAAAATTTATTGTAAAAGGTGATAAGGTTAAATTTACTATCAAGTTTAAAGGAAGAGAGTTGCAACATCCTCAGCTAGGGCATGAACTAATGAAAAAAATTCAAGACGACATGAAATTAATTGGCAAAGTCGAATTAATGCCAAAATTTGATGGAAAACAAATGATAATGGTTATCCAACCATTATAAATATCTTGTTGTAAAATTTTCTTGAATCTATATAAACTTCCGTCATGCCTAAATTAAAAACAAAAAGTTCAGCTAAAAAAAGATTTAAAATTACTGCAAAAGGAAAAGTTGTAATGCCACAATCAGGAAAAAGACATGGGATGATTAAAAGAACAAATTCACAAATTAGAAAACAAAGGGGCACAACCATAATGTCAAAACAAGACGGAAAAATTGTAAAATCATATATGCCCTATAGTTTAAGAGGTTAAAATGGCTAGAGTAAAAAGAGGAACAACAAGTAAAGCGAAACATAAAAAAGTCCTTAAAGCTGTAAAAGGCCAATGGGGAAGAAGAAAGAATACTATAAGAGTTGCAAGGCAAGCAATGGAAAAAGCAATGCAATATGCTTATAGAGATCGTAAGACGAAAAAAAGAAATTTTAGATCTTTGTGGATACAGAGAATTAACGCAGGTGTTA